>JALUXZ010000096.1 GCA_027018935.1 Mariprofundaceae bacterium | reverse complement strand
CACAAGCTCCCACCAATAACCCTAGCAATGCCAATAACATCACACGACTCTTCTGCTTTCTCATACATTCTCCTTGTTATACATTCTTTTTTCTTGCAGCTGTAGTACCAGACCATAAATAACGGGCAGTACCAACAAACTTAAAATTGTAGCTGTAAACATGCCGCCAATCATGGGGGCTGCGATACGTTGCATCACATCTGAACCCGTACCGCTACCAAACATAATCGGTACCAAACCGGCAATCACAGCCGTTGCAGTCATCGCAATCGGGCGCACTCGTTGTGTTGTTCCCGCTGCTACCGCTTGCATGATTTCATCTGAACTTAATATGCGCTTTTTCTCAGCCCGAAGTTTGGCAACCGATTGGTCAATGAAAGTCATGACCAGCACACCAATTTCTGCCGATACGCCTGCCAGAGCAATAAAACCAACTGCCACAGCTACCGACATATTATATCCCAGGAACCAAACCAGCCAAAAGCCACCAATCAAGGCAAAAGGAATCGAAATCATCACCACTGTAGGTGCTACAAAATTCTTAAAGTTGAAAAATAGTAATAAGAATATGGTGAGTAGTGTAATTGGAATAACGACCTTTAAACGAGCATTGGCACGTTCCATATATTCAAACTGACCTGACCAAACCAAGGAATATCCTGCTGGTATGTTCACTTGTTCTTGCACAAGTTTCTTGGCTTCGGCGACATAACCACCAATATCGGAGGTTTTAATATCAACATAAATCCAAGCATTGGGTGTGGCATCCTCAGTTTTAATGGAAGGAGGGCCACGACGAAGTTTTAAGTTTGTCACCAAAGACAATGGGATTTGTGCGCCCACAGGTGTTGAAATAAGCACACGTTTTAATGATTCCATATTATCACGTAACTCACGCGGATAACGAATATTAATCGGATAACGCTCCAAACCTTCGACTGTTTCACTGACATTCATGCCACCAATAGCAGATTGAATCACATCCTGAATATCACCCACGGTCAGCCCATAACGTGCAGCTTCTTCACGTCTAATGTCAAAATCAAGGTAATAACCACCCGCCGTTTTATCTGCAAATGCAGACAGTGTGTCAGGATGTGTTTTTAAGACATTTTCAATATCGCCAGCAACCTTTTCCAACACATTCAAATCCTCACCAGAAACTTTGATGCCAATGGGGGTCTTAATACCTGTAGAAAGCATATCAATACGGGTTTTGATGGGGTATGTCCAAGCATTCGCGACACCTGGAAAATTGATTGCCTTATCCATTTCCGCCATCAGTTCCTTGGTTGTTTTGCTTGGATTGGGCCATTCATCTTTGGGTTTCAAACGAATGGTCGTTTCCATCATCGATAACGGTGCTGGGTCGGTAGCCGTTTCGGCCCTTCCTACCTTACCAAACACATGATGAACTTCAGGGAAAGTTTTAAGAATTTTATCGGTTTGCTGAAGTAATTCTTTGGCTTTGGTAATTGAAATACCTGGATATGTCGTAGGCATATACAACACATCACCTTCATCCAATGGTGGCATAAACTCTGAACCTGTTTTCATCACAGGATAAGCCGTCACAGCCAAAACAAGTACAGCCAAGATAAGCGTTATTGACTTCCAGCGCATCGCAAGAGCCAACACGGGTGCATGCAAACGCTTAAGCCAAATATTGATAAAATTATGATCTTCACTGGGTATTTTCCCACGAATAAGCAAGCCCATAAGAATCGGCACTAAGGTCACAGCCAACAATGCTGCTGCTGCCATGGCATAAGTCTTGGTAAAAGCCAGTGGTGCAAACAAACGACCTTCTTGCGCTTGCAGCGTAAACACAGG
Organism: Mariprofundaceae bacterium; assembly: GCA_027018935.1. Lineage (GTDB taxonomy): Bacteria > Pseudomonadota > Zetaproteobacteria > Mariprofundales > Mariprofundaceae. Next base: position 11,800 of record JALUXZ010000096.1, on the reverse strand, counting down.
TAAAAAAGACACTGTAATAATCAACAAGCTGAAAAATAGTGCAGGACCGACCTCTTTGGATGCCGCACTTACGGCATCCCAGCGGGCTTTCACACCCGCCTTTTTATCAAGCTTTTCCATATGTTTGTGGGCATTTTCAATCATCACAATAGCACCATCAATCATGGCTCCAATGGCAATAGCAATACCGCCCAACGACATAATATTCGCTGATAATCCCTGCCAACCCATGATTAAAAATGCAATCAGAATACCAATCGGCAAGCTGATAATGGCGACCAAAGCACTACGCACATGCATCAAGAAAATAAGACAAATAATCGCCACCACAATGGATTCTTCAATGAGCTTTTCAGTCAAATTATCCACGGCACGCTCAATCAAATCACCACGATCATAAACCGGCACGATTTCAACGCCTTCTGGCAAGCCTGCTTTGAGCTCTTCAAGCTTTTCACGCACTCGCTCAATGGTTGCCAAAGCATTCTCACCAAAGCGCATAATCACCACAGCACCAGCAACTTCGCCTTCACCATTAAGCTCAACCAGCCCACGGCGCAATTCTGGGCCCAAATGTATATTGGCAATTTGCTTGAGGAATACAGGTGTGCCCTTATCATCAACACTCACAGGTATCATTTCCAAGTCGTGTAAACTCTTAATATAACCGAGACCACGCACCATGTATTCCGTTTCACCCATTTCAATCAGGCTGCCACCCACATCATTGTTGGAGCGTTGAATCGCATGTTTAACTTTGGACAACGAAATATCATAGGCAAGCAAGGCATCGGGGTTAATCTCAACTTGATATTGTTTAACAAAACCACCAATCGAAGCAACTTCCGATACACCCTTTACTGTTTGCAGCGGATAGCGCAAATACCAATCTTGAATGGATCGAAGTTGTGACAAATCATGTTTGCCTGTTTTATCCACCAGCGCATACTCATAAATCCAGCCTACACCTGTCGCATCAGGACCAAGCTTGGGTGCGACCCCTGTTGGCAAGCGATCTGAAGCATAATTCAAATACTCCAATACCCGTGTACGCGCCCAATACATATCCGTGCCATCTTCAAAGATGACATACACCATTGAAAATCCGAAAAAAGAGTAACCACGCACTACTTTGGTATTGGGTACAGACAACATCGCCGTGGTTAGCGGATAAGTCACCTGATCTTCCACCACTTGTGGGGCTTGCCCTGCAAAATCAGTAAACACAATCACCTGCACATCTGATAAATCGGGAATCGCATCCAACGGTGTGTTTTTCATAGCTTGAAAACCAGCGAACGTAATCAAGAGCATCGCAATCAATACGAGGAAGCGGTTCTTAATAGATAAATCAATCAACGAACGAATCATAATTGTTGCCCTTTATGCCCCAGCATTGAAATAACGAGACTCATTACATGTCCTCCATTTTCATACCATCAGGCATGTCCATATCCATGGGCATATCCGAGGGCATTTCCATACCATCCATCTGCATATCACTTGCTACAGGCTTTTTGGCTTGTTTTGGCTCCATCATCTTGGCGGTGGCTTCTTTGAGTTTGGATTCAGAGTCAATCAAAAACTGACTGGATGTAACAACAATTTCACCCGCCTTCAAACCCTCAATAATTTGAGCCTGACCTTCCGAATCGATGCCCACAATCACTTTACGAGGTTCATATTTTCCAGACCCGCGTTGTACAAACACCTGATCCTGTTCGCCCGTTCGCACGATGGCTTCCGAGGGTACAATTACAGCATCAATTTGTTTGCCAGCTTTAACAATCACATTGGCAAACATGTCAGGTTTTAAAGCCAGCTCTGGGTTATCAAATTCCAAACGCATTTTTACCGTACGCGTCTTAGCCTCTAAATAAGGATAGATATAACTCACTTTACCTGTGAATGTGCGACCAGGAATACCTGCAACCGTCATATCGGCCATATCACCTTCACGCACCCAAGGTAAATCATCCTCATACAAATCCACAATCACCCAAACACGGGATAAATCAGCAATCATATAAAGTTCCGTTTCAGGCGTGATACGCTGCCCATCACGTGCGCCAATATTCATCACAATACCTTCAAAAGGTGAATGAATATGAAGCCCTTTCATAACTTTACGATTACGCTTCAGTTGCTCAATTTGATGCGCTGGAACATCAAGAAATTCTAAACGCTCTTCCGCTGAACGAAGCAGCCTTTCAGCTCCCTTGCGAATATCATCAAAGGGGCTTTTTTTCAACATTTCAACATTATTAAGAGCCAGCAAATACTCTTCCTGTGTTGCGACCAGTTGCGGGGAATAAATAGACATCAAACGCGTGCCTTTATGAACATGCTCACCCGTTTTATCAATCATCATTTTTTCTACCCAGCCATCATACTTGGGGTGCAGACGTGCAACACGCTCCTCATCATAGGTGACGCGTCCAACCGTACGAATCGCGCGCGATAATGTTTCCAATTTTGCTTTAATGGTGCGCACACCAATATTTTGAACCACTGTCGGATTAATGTTAACGGTGCCCACAGGGTCTGTGCTATCACCATCATTTGCATACACAGGAATATAATCCATACCCATATTATCCTTTACAGGTACTGGCGAAGTAACACTTGGATTCATGGGGTTGCGATAAAACAACACCTTCTTCTCCTTCGGCGCATCATCAGCATAAACAGCAATATAATCCATGCCCATGTTATCTTTTACAGGCACTGGAGAGGTAACGCTTGGGTTCATGGGGTTACGATAAAAAAGAACCTGCCGCGTTTGATCTTTATCTGCTGTTGTTGCACTATGTTGTGAGGCAAACCAATACCCGCCAGCAGAGCCTAAGAGCAACATCATCATTGCTGTCATTACTATTTTTTTATCCATGTCACCAACCACCTATGCTTCTTTTATTAAATACATAATCATTGCTCAAACTTTCCAATCGCAGCATCAAGCTTTGCCAAGCTTTGATTTGCTTCTGCCAAAACTTTCCAATATTGGGTTTCATAATTATAAAGCGTCACTTGCGAACGAACCAAATTAAGGAAATCAACCTTATTCACTTGATAGCCCGCCAGCATCGAAGCCACCGTTTGAGAAGCTTGGGGAATAATCCCTGTTTTAAATAATATAGTTTGCTCTTTGGCACGTTGATATGCCGCCAAGGTTTGTGAAACCTCCGCCAACACAGCATCTTTGGCATCCTGCGAAGAGAACTCTGAACGTGCCAACTCAGCTTTACGCTGGTCAAGCCGATGATCTTGTTTGGAGCCTGTAAAAAAAGGCAAAGTCATACTTAAACGAATACTTGAAAAATCGGGTCTACTTTGATTGTTTGCAGGATTCACACCACTACGAAAGCCATAGACTCCACCAAGGTTAAAGTCAGGATAATAATCCTTTTCAGCCAATGCCACACGATCATGCGCAGCATCAATAAAGCGGTCATGCTTGGCAAGTAACGGACGGTTCTTTAACGCCAAGTCAGCCAACTCAGATTCACTAGCAAGCGTTGGTAGGCTTTCATCCGCAGTCTGCGGTAATGCAATGCTCAAACGAGCAGGGCGATTCAATAGCGCATTGAAACGAGCTTCTTGTTGCTTACGTGCCGCTTTAAGTTGAATAGCTACATCCAAAAGCTTGGAAAGCTCCAATTGCGCTAACAACACATCTTGCTGCAAGCCCTGACCGACTTTGTACTTTGTCTCGGCAATGCGGATAAATTGGCGCAAAAGTTGTTTGTTCCGATGCACCGTTTCAATTGCATGATCTAAATAAAACAGGTTCCACCAACTACCCTTCACACTGGCAATGAGTTGTAATTTAAATTCATCAACATCCAAAGCAGCTGCATCAGCCATGTAATCGGCAACCGAAGCTCGCAAACCAAGCTTGCCAGGAAAAGGAATCCTTTGCGAAAGCCCCATTTGCATTTGAGTCATATTTTCAGCCGTTGTTGAAAAAGTATCAACTGGCAGGTTTAAAGCATTCAAGCTTAGAATTGGATCAGGCAAACTACCCACTTGCGCGGATACATTGGACATCGCTTCTGCCTGCCTAGCCGTAGCAGATAAGCCTGGATTCTGTTGCACAGCAAGTATCTCGGCTTGCTTAAGTGTTAATGGCTCATCTGCCATCACAAGGTGAGGTGAAAAAACTGCTAAAAAACTAAATACATATGGACTAAAGACACGCTGCATCCAAACAACCTCCTACAAATTTTTATGTGAAACGCAGACATGCGCAATCACATGCACCAATAGGTGCAAAATAAGCAGTAGGGTTAAATCAGATTAAAATACGTTGGGTTGTTTGATAAAGAAGAGAAAAGCTATGGGGCAGTGCATTGTCATCAACCAAGCTAGATACATCCGAAGTTGATAATACAGACATTTCAGGCAAGACAATAACTGCCAAGAGTACAGGCACCATATCCGTAGTCGCAGGAGCAGAAGCGGAAACACCCATATCAGGCGTATCACAATGGCTGCATGCTGACATATGATGATTTGTTGTATGAGTCGCATCAGATACATGCGAGTTGACTACGCTCTCATTATGGCAGTGTGCGGTTGCCGAAATATTGCGACTCATAGCATCAGCATTGGCTGTCGAAATACATACCGCAGAAAGCAAAAGCTGTGCAATAAACATCATAAGCATCGACTTAGAAAAAGCCGACTGCCAACGTGTAGATTTTGAGTTTATCCGCAACATAATGCGAAAGATTAGTTCAGATAAGATTAAAAAACAATGAAACTTGACGATGCTAACACCGTGCTTACGATGGCGACATTGTGAATCAAGCAACTGATAACCCACTACTACAGGCTATTGCTCTATGTCAAAGTGATATGGCAAAGGTGAATGCTTGCATTCATGACAATTTAAAATCTGATATTATGATGATTCCCGCTATTGGTCATTATATTGTCGGCAGTGGCGGCAAGCGCTTGCGCCCCTTGCTTTGTTTGTTGATTGCCAAGTTGTTTCGTTATTCGGGGGAACGTCATATCCCTATGTCGGTCGTTGTTGAGTTTATTCATACCGCATCGCTCTTGCATGATGATGTGGTGGATTCATCTGATTTACGCCGTGGTAACCCTTCCGCCAATGGTGTGTGGGGCAATCAAGCCAGTGTTTTGGTTGGTGATTATTTATTCTCACGTGCTTTCCAAATGATGGTGGCTGATAAAGATATGGTGATGTTATCGCTTATGTCTGATGTCACCAACGCCCTTGCAGAGGGCGAAGTACTGCAATTATCTCGAACTTTTCACCTAGAAATGACCGAAGAAGAATGCTTGGAAGTCATTGAGCGCAAAACTGCTGTTTTATTTGCTGCCGCTGCTGAAGTTGGCGCGCATGTATCGAATCAAGATGAAGAGACTGTGCGCAAAATGTCTGAATACGGCATGTGTTTGGGGGTGGCATTTCAATTAATGGATGATGCGCTGGATTATCTGGCAGAAGCCGAAGAAGCAGGCAAACCTGTTGGGCATGATTTGGAAGAAGGAAAAATCACCCTACCTTTGATTCATGCCATGCATCAGGATGAAGATTTGGCAAAACGCGTCGAAGATATTTCTGAGCGTGATGGTTATGAAGGCGATGATCGTGAATGGATTCGCAATAAAGTCCACCAATATCAAGGCACTGAATACACCATGCAGCGTGCCAAGGATTATGCCGAGCGTGCCAAAGCATTATTGCCTGAATCTGGTGATGCTGAAATTTTAAAACTATTGAAAGACTTAGCAGATTTCTCTGCGCAGCGGATGTATTAGCCTCTAACTCAATAGATATAGCCACAGATGAACGCCGATAAACACAGATAAAAGAATGCCTTTAAGCCATCAGCTTCTCTCCCCTCCCTGTTCAAGATGCGCCGAAGCATCAGAATACAAAAGGAAAAGCGCAGTAACACGCACCCTTTTTAAGTTTGAAGCTATGGCGCAGTTGTAATGTGGAGGGGCTTTACCTCCCACTTCTGGATCGCCGTTTTATCGCGGGATTTAGGCGGATAAAGCGAAAGTATTTTCGCCCGCCTAAAACTTGTGATAAAATGAAAAAGCGAGACTGCGTGGGTGCCCTTCTTTGGTTCTTTCTTGGGCAAACAAGAAAGAACAACCTAGGGCGTGACTCTGGCGAAAAGAGCCTTAAGAATCCATCTCATCTGTAGGTGCAGCTTTCTCTAAGCGTCTGGCAACAAAAATACCTGCTTCAAACAAAATATACATGGGCACAGCCAACAATGTTTGTGAAATAATATCAGGTGGTGTCAAAATCGCAGAAAAGATAAACGCCCAAACAATCACATAGCGACGTTTGGCAGTTAAATCTTCAATATCCACAATACCAAACTTCACAAGCACAATCACCACAATCGGCACCTGAAAACTAATACCAAAAGCAAACAACAGCTTTAACACCAATGATAAATACTCTTTAATGGCAGGCATCGCCTGAATCGTTTCAGTAGAAAAACCTAAAAAGAATTCAAATATAACGGGGAAAACCGCATAAAATGCAAAAGCTCCACCGACAAACAACAAGCTTAGACTCGCTACAAAAAAACCAAGAAATGCTTTCTTTTCATGTTTATATAGACCTGGCGCAATAAATGCCCAAGCTTGATAAAACGTAATCGGTGCAGTTACAAACAAACTCAAAACCAAAGCAATTTTTAAATAGGTGAAAAACACATCGGGTGCATTCAAAAAAATAAGCGGTGTATCAGGTGGCAAAGCGGCACGCAGCGGTATCGCCATAAACTCAAAAATCGCACTGGAAAAGTTCATCAATACAAACACACCAATCACATAAGCAATCACAGCGATTTTAAAACGCTTTTTTAACTCATATAAGTGTGAAAGTATGGTTGGCGTTGTATTATTTTCGTTTTGCGTCATCAGCTTTCTTTGTCGATGCCATACTACTTAAACCATCATCCAATGGATCACCTAGCTGCTCACTCAAGGCATCTTTAACTTCTTGCATAGGCTCTTTGATTACCTGTGTTTCGGCATCAATTTGCTGTTTCACTGTCGATATCCAAGACCTGCCTTGGCGAACCATGCGCCCAATTTGCGCAAAAAATTCAGGCGTTCGCTCAGGTCCTAAAATAAGAAAAGCCACCGCTCCCACAAGCAACAACTCAAAAAAACCTATATCTGGCATGCTTTATTAGTGTGTAATGTGTTTTTTAGATTCTTCTTTCTTCTCATCAGAATCTGGAGCATTATCACTAATATTTGAGCGAAAACTTCGAATCCCTTTTGCCAAACCTTCACCAATCGCAGGTAAGCGTTTTGCTCCAAACAGGACAATCACAATCACAAGAATAAGAATCAATTCCATCGGGCCTAGTCCAAACATTATATACTCCATGATCCATGTTACTTATGCGAACATACTTGAAATGAATGATGAATATAGCGATGATGTGTAAGAACACAATCATAGGAGCTAGTTTTGTATTTATTGCATGTGAGTTTCATCATATCTGATTTAAAAAAATCCATAGCATTTTATGAAGGCGTTCTAGGTTTAGAACGCGATAATCGCCCTGAATTAGGCTTTGATGGGCTGTTCTATAAATTAGGCAACAACCAGCAGCTACATCTGATGTGTATGCAAAACCCTTATCAAAATTATACCCAACCCAAGCATGGCGGATGCGATAGGCATATCGCATTGGCTGTTCATGATTTACAGCAAGCCTGTGAAAAAATGGATCAGAAAAACATCACCTACACATTGAGTCGATCAGGGCGTGCAGCATTATTTTGCCATGATCCTGATGGCAATGTCATCGAATTGTGTGAAGTTATTCAGCATTGAAGAGGTTTCAACTTCCTACAACTTACCTTGAAAAACCTCGCACGAGTCAAACGATGCTTATTTTCACTCATAGCAAGGCGCAATTTCGAGGTTTTTCAAGGTGCCCTACAGAGTGCTTTCCCACCCATCTGTTCCCAAAATTTTAATCAGCGGCTGTAAATGTTGTTCATATCGCTGCCAAGCCATGACTGAACCCTTGTATATTGGGCGGCGAACCTTGCGACACTCGCAGTACTGACCTGATTACGCAGCTTGTGAAATTGTAGGCAGTTTTCATCCCACTCCAAATCACAAAATTTAAGCAGCTTATGCGTTGCCTTTTCTTGATCGGCAACCAACTCTTCATAATTTATTTCCAACATCACACCTTCGGGCAACACTTCACGCCAATGCTCCATGAGCCGTTGATACATCTTATAGTACCGACCTAACGCCTCAAGTTTTGCACCATACCCAAACATCTCGCCTTCCAAATTATGCTTATAAATAGACCAGCAGGTATCCAAAGGGTGCCTACGCACATGGATAATCTTTGCTTGTGGCAAAGCAGCATGAATAGCTCCAAGCAAACGAATATTATTAAGCGATTTGTCAGTAATGCGTTCGCATGGGCGTTCAGGTTTTACGGCTTCCAAGTAATCAGCTCCGACCTGGCTCCACTGCGCTGTCGAAAAACTTGCAATGCGCTCTATAGTAAAGGGTTGTTCATCGCTATGTTGCCGTGCCAGAGCAACATTGCCCATTGCACCCTCTTCACCTCTTGCAAAAACAAGGTGATGCGCCGCAAGGATTTGCTCCGTTAAAGTGCTTCCACAGCGAGGCATGCCTACAATAAAAATCGGCATACAATCATTGACACCACTGTCTTGTTTACAAACCTGTGTTGAAAAGCAACCCATCGTATGTTGTAAGTTGTCCAATTCAGCATCCAAAAAATATGGCGTTCTTTGGCTACGTGTCTGGTTGCCTTCTTCGAAAGATGCAAAGGCTTTATCTACATCCCTAATATCATCCCAAGCCTTACCCATAGCAAAACTCAAAATTTCAGCATCTAACGACCGATCAGGCAGCTGATTTTTTAGCTGCTGCATTGAAATAATATCAGCATCATCTCTATGCTTAAATTTTTTAATGGTTGCAATGGCACTATAGCTGCCCGCATGCTTGGGTGTATATTGTAAAGCTGTTCTAAAAGATTTTATCGCTGCTTCAAAATCCCCGACCTGAGATAAAATCATGCCTATCTGGTGATGTGCCTCGGTGCAATTTGGATGTTTGGATATAACAGCATTCAAAGCATCCATAGCATCCGAATATCGTTGAAGCGATGAATAAGCAGTAGAAAGTAAAATCCGCGCTTCTATATTGTTCGGGTAGGCATTTAAAATACCTATCAACATCTCAATAGCCGTTTCTGGCTGCTGAAAATGTTCTAACATCGCCTTACAACTTTCCATTCTAGCTTTAAGGCGTAACGATGATGTTTTTTGAGCTTTAATCGCATCTTCGTAGTATTTCTGTGATGCTTTGGGTCTTCCAATCATCGCATAGAGTCTTGCAATGTTATTCAGAAAATCCAAATTATCTGGTGCTGATTTCAACGCCTTTTCAAAGAAATTTAGTGCCGTATTGTAGTGCCCCTGCGAAGCTGCCATAGACCCACGTAAATTCGCAATATTTGATAACTCTGGCACGATAGCATCAATTTGCCTGCAAATAATTTCACATGTATCGAAATGATGCCCAGCAAAAGCGGCATTGGCTTGCTGAACAAGCTCATTAACTTTGCGTTTCTTATTATTGGAAATACGAATTTTCTTTGGTCTACTCATACTATTGGTCATTACCTCTGCTATTACTTCAAATAGAAGAGAGTGTCCACACTCTCCTGCCAATCATGTTGATATTTATACAACCAAATATCAGCGCGTGTTTTACCTAGACTGACGGTTTCTTTTAATGGTGCCAAATACATAGCCTCATTTTCACCCTGCGCATTACATGCATGAATCCGCTCAAGCCCTGCCTGTGCTATATCCAGCATTGCTTTACATAACGTCAACACATCCGTGTCTCGAAATGTTGTTTTCAATGCCGTCTTTGTCACTTCCTCACGCAGAACCAGCAATTCATGCCGCTGCCAATCTTTCACCAATGCCCAAATATCATCTTCTGCCTGCCGATCATAAAGCAAGCCTTTCCAGAGTGCTGGCAATGCACAAATCCACGCTTTATCACCTGCCGCAGCCCCGCGCATTTCAATATATTGTTTAAGACGGACATCAGGAAACACCGTCGATGTATGCAGCTCCCAATCATCTATGGTCGGATACTCCCCCATCAGTTGCGGCAGTTTACCTTCCAAAAAGGCACGAAAACTCTCCCCAGCACAATCAATATAATTCCCATCACGCATAACAAAATACATCGGCACATCCAACACCCACTCTGTCCATGCCTCAAAACCAAAGCCATCTTCAAATACACAAGCAGGAATCCCCGTTCTATCCGCATCTGTATCAAGCCATGCTGCACCACGATTGGATAAATAGGCTGTTGGCTCACCATCTTCAAATGGGCTTGCCGCGTACAAAGCTGTCACCAATGGCTGCAAGCAAAAGCCAATGCGCAACTTACGCACCATGTCTTCTTCCGATTCAAAATCGAGGTTAGCTTGAATCGTTGAAGTACGTAACATCATGTCCAAGCCTTTCGAACCAACCCTAGGCATATAATCGCGCATCACAGCATAGCGCGCTTTGGGCATCCAGCTAATATCTTCGCGCCGCCACTTGGGCTGAAATCCCATACATAAAAAATCAATATTTAGAGCATCATTAATCACTGCCAGTGCATCAAAATGATCCGATGTCTCTATATAAGTATCATGAATGCTTGCAAGTGGCGCACCTGAAAGCTCGAATTGTCCACCTGGTTCCAAGGTAATCGAAGCACCGTCTTTGCTAAGTGCAATGGGCAAATTGTTTTCATACACAGCTTGCCAGCCAAATTGCATCAAACCTTGCAGCACCTGCGCAATGCCCGAAGGCCCATCAAAATGTAAAGGTTTTAGTGATTGCTTATAAAAACCAAACTTTTCATGCTCTGTGCCAATACGCCACTCATGGCGTGGCTTACAACCTTTGCTAAAGGTCTGGGATAGTTGCTTAAGAGATAAAGGCTGCTGTTGCATATGCGCCAAATTAACGATAAAGAGACAAAGGCACAACTAGCACGTTGATACATCACTCGCCATTACCCTGTCATTTCGACCAACGCGGAGAAATCCTATTTCTCAACCAACCCGTATTGAGCACTCAAATCATCCCAGTTGGGATTCATTGATTCAATAAGACTGTTTTTCTTTTCTCTACGCCACCGTTTAAGCTGTTTCTCTCTGGCTATCGCGGCATGCACATCTGTTGTCGATTCAACATAAACTTAGTTCAGTTACATTATATTTATCAGTAAACCCTTCGAGCCTATGGTGTTTGTGCTCATATATACGGCGAGCTAGATTGTTGGTGATGCCAATATATATCACTTTGTGATTCCAGTTACTCAAAATATAAACGTAATATTGACGCTGGTTCAAGAAAGTCTCCTGCAAACCCATTACTATAAATTGATTAAGATTTCTCCACAAGCTCGAAATGACATACTGCAACATCCTGTCATCCCGAACGCAGTTGAGGGATCTTTAAGAACTCAAGCAAAAGCAAGATTTCTCCGCGTTGGTCGAAATGACACCGCAGCCACAGTGTGGCAAAATGCCACATATCGAGTGTATCATCTTGACCCACCACACAAAGCTTGCCAAAGTTCGCCCTGTTCGTTGGATTGGAATGGCTCTTGAGTCACCCTTGAAAACAACACTTTTCAACCTGACTCTACGGAGTCAAATAAAACATAACGAGGTTTCACACATGAAGAAGACTCTTCTTTCTGCTG
>JALUXZ010000095.1 GCA_027018935.1 Mariprofundaceae bacterium | reverse complement strand
TAACTATTTTCAATTTCCTAAATCCCCTTATATTATTAAAGGTTTTTAATGTAAATTCTTGACCGTTATAAAGGCTGCTGTTAGAAACGCGGCTCGCAGATTTAGTCTGTGGCGATATACAGCTGGGGTGCTTATATTGTCATTGTAAGGGGGGAAGACCATGGGTGCCGAATATCTGGCTAACGAATACATACCCATCTTTATTTTTATCTTGGTTGCTATTGGTATGGGGGCAGCACCACTGTTGATTACAGTGTTTGTTGCAGAGCAAAAACCAGATAAAGAAAAGCTGTCAGCTTATGAGTGTGGCTTTGAAGCTTTTGAAGATGCGCGTATGCATTTTGATGTGCGTTTTTACCTAGTTGCGATTCTTTTTGTAATTTTTGATTTGGAAACAGCGTTTCTCTTCCCGTGGGCTGTTGTATTGGATCAAATTGGTATTTTTGGTTTTATTGAGATGATGTTGTTTTTACTGATTCTTCTTGTTGGATATATCTACGCCTGGAACAAGGGAGCCTTGCAATGGGAATAGAGGGTTTACTTGATAAAGGCTTTATTACAACCACTGCGGATAAATTAATTAATGGTGCGCGTGCAGGTTCTTTATGGCCGATGACTTTTGGTTTGGCTTGCTGTGCGGTCGAGATGATGCATGCAGGCGCTTCGCGTTACGATTTGGATCGCTTTGGAATTGTATTTCGTCCATCGCCGCGTCAGTCGGATGTGATGGTGGTAGCAGGGACGTTGTGCAATAAAATGGCACCAGCTTTACGTAAAGTTTATGATCAAATGTCGGAGCCCCGTTGGGTGATTTCTATGGGTTCATGTGCCAATGGCGGTGGTTACTACCACTATTCTTATGCTGTCACGCGGGGTTGTGATCGCATTGTTCCTGTTGATATTTATGTGCCAGGTTGCCCGCCAACAGCTGAAGCGTTGTTGTACGGTTTTATTCAGTTGCAGGAAAAAATTAAACGTACCAATACGATAGCGCGGTAGTATATATGAGCGATATAAAACAAGAGCAGGATATGGAACAAGAGCAGGGTATGGAGCAAGCCGAGTTGATGGAACTAGCTGGTTTGCAAGAGCATTTCGGCGATTTGGTGCAATCTATTAGTGAGGGTATTGATTGCCCTGTGGTTGTAATCGATAGAAAGAGCATCGTTGATGTTTGTCAGTATTTAAAGGATGAGCAAGGCTATGAGATGCTGATTGACTTGTGTGGTGTGGATATGTCTGAGCACCCTAGCTTTGCTGATGGCGATGCGCGTTTTGAAGTAGTATATAACTTGCTTTCAATCCAGCATAACAAACGTTTGCGTGTGAAAGTATTGTTGGCGGAAAGAGAATTGATTTCCTCGGTTGTTGAGGTTTGGCCAACTGTAAACTGGTTTGAGCGTGAAGCCTTTGAAATGTATGGTATTATCTTTAATCACCATCCTGATTTACGCCGTTTATTGACAGATTATGGTTTTGAAGGGCATCCGATGCTTAAGGATTTCCCGTTGACGGGTCGTGCGGAAATCTTCTTTGATGAAGAGCAATGGCGTTGTGTTTATCGTCCAAACAAGTTGGAAAATCGTGTGTTGATTGAAAGAACGTGGCCGGGGGTAGACCGTGGCTGAGATTAAAAATTATACTTTAAACTTTGGTCCGCAACATCCATCTGCACATGGCGTATTGCGTTTAGTGTTAGAGCTGGATGGCGAAGTAGTTGAACGTGCCGAGCCGCATATTGGCTTGTTGCATCGTGGTACTGAAAAGTTGTTTGAATATAAAACATATTTACAGAACGTGCCTTATTTTGACCGCTTTGATTATGTTTCTATGATGGCAAATGAGCATGCTTATGCCTTAGCTGTTGAAAAATTAATGGCTGTTGAAGCCCCTGAGCGTGCGCAATATATCCGCGTGATGTATGCGGAATTAACGCGTATTTTGAATCATTGCCTGTGGCTTGGCGCAGCGGCTCTTGATATTGGTGCAATGACAGTATTCTTGTATTGTTTTCGTGAACGCGAAGATATTTTTGATTTTTATGAAGAAGTGTCGGGTGCTCGTATGCATGCGGCATATTTTCGTCCAGGCGGTGTAAGCCAAGATTTGCCAGAAGGTCTTTTGGAAAAAATAAAATCTTTTACAGAAACTTTTCCTGGTTATATTGATGAGTATGAAACACTGCTTACGGAAAATCGCATTTGGAAACAGCGTAATGTAGATATTGGTGTGGTTGATAAAGAAGCTGCTTTGGCATGGGGTTTCAGTGGTCCAATGATTCGCGGCTCGGGTGTTGAGTGGGATTTGCGTAAAACACAACCGTATGATGCTTATGATAAAATAGAATTTGATATTCCTGTTGGTGCAACGGGTGATTGCTATGATCGTTATTTGGTGCGTGTTGAAGAAATGCGTCAGTCCAACGAAATTATTCGCCAATGTATTGAATGGTTGGCAGTCAATCCGGGCCCAATCAAATCGGATGATGCGCGTTTGAGCAAGCCATCGCGTGAGTCTATGAAAGGTGATATGGAAGCTTTAATTCATCATTTTAAACATTTTTCTGAAGGTTATCATGTGCCTGAGGGCGAAGTGTATGCTGCGGTGGAGCATCCAAAGGGTGAGTTTGGTGTCTATCTAGTGTCTGATGGCTCCAATAAGCCATATCGCATGAAGGTTCGTGCATCGGGTTTTGCTCATATAGAAGCCCTCGATTATATGTGTCGCGGGCATATGTTGGCTGATGTGGTAACAATTTTAGGGACGCAAGATATTGTGTTTGGGGAGGTGGATCGATGAGCGAAGTAGAGAGCGTTCATTTCACCGAACAGCGATTGACTGAGATTGCTGCACTGGTGAAGAAATATCCAGCAGCACGTTCGGCATTGTTGCCTGTATTACATATGGCTCAGGAAGATTTCGGTTATTTGCCCATGAATGTGCAACAGTTGGTTGCTGATACATTGGGTTTGCGCCTGATGGTTGTGCGTGAAGTGGTGACTTTTTACACTATGTTTCGTGAGCATGAAACAGGCAAGTATCGTTTGGAAGTGTGTACCAATGCGGGCTGCATGCTCAATGGCGCAGATGAATTGGTGCAACATATTACAAAAAGCCTGGGTATTCATGTTGGTGAAACCACGGCAGATGGTATGTTTACAGTTACAGAAGTGGAATGTGCAGGTGCTTGCTCTGGCGCTCCTGTCGTGCAAATCAATAATGAATACCATGAAAAGGTTGATGCCGCTTATATGGATGCTTTTATTACCAAGGTAAATGCTAGCGGAGAGGGGAATCAAGCATGATTTCATCGGATCCTAAACAAGTAAAAGCGATTTGTTTTGACCGCATTCATTTAGAAGGTCAGACAGGTCTTGAAGTTGCGCGTAAAAACGGAGCATATAAGTTTTTACCAACGGTGTTGAAAGATTTTGACAGCGAGCAGATTGTTGATGAAGTGAAGAAATCAGGCTTACGTGGTCGTGGTGGAGCAGGGTTTCCGACTGGTTTGAAGTGGTCATTTGTGCCGCGAAACACGGGTAAACCAACGTATTTATTATGCAATGCGGATGAAGGTGAGCCTGGCACATTTAAAGATCGTGATATTATGCGTTATGACCCTCATTTGCTTATTGAAGGGATGCTTATGGCAGGTTTTGCACTGGGTGTGAAAGATGCTTATATCTATATTCGTGGTGAATTTTTGGCGGAAGCCAATATTTTAGATGCGGCGATTGAAGAGGCTTATGCAGCCAACTTGCTGGGTGAAAATATCTTAGGCACAGAGTTTTCAATGAATTTGACGGTTCATCGTGGTGCTGGCGCTTATATTTGTGGTGAAGAAACTGCCTTGATTGAATCGTTGGAAGGTCGCCCCGGTCGCCCTCGTTTTAAACCGCCATTTCCTGCAGTTGAAGGTTTTTACCGCAGTCCTACCGTGGTGAACAATGTTGAAACACTAGCAACTGTGCCTGCAATTTTAGAGTTTGGTGGCGATTGGCATGCTGCGATTGGTGTACCAAATAATACAGGTATGAAGATTTTCTCTGTATCAGGTCATGTGAACAAACCTGGTAATTATGAAGTGCCGATGGGAACTTCGTTGAAGGTTCTTATTGAGGAATATTGTGGTGGTTTGCAGCATGGAACTGTGCCAAAAGTCATTATTCCAGGCGGCTCTTCAACCCCATGGCTAACGGCAGAGCACTATGATACACCGCTAACCTATGATGCCATGATGAAAGCCGGATCAATGCTTGGTTCGGGTGCGATTATTGTGATGGACGAAACGGCAGACTTAATCGCTTTAACGCGTCGTTTGGCACACTTTTATGCCCATGAATCATGTGGGCAATGTACACCATGTCGTGAAGGTACGGGTTGGTTAGAGCGTATTATGAACCGTATAGAAGCAGGAGCAGGCTGTGAAAAAGATGTGGAAGTCTTGAATGATGCCGCAGTACATATGGCAGGTAGAACAATTTGTGCCCTTGCGGATGGTGCATCGGCTCCAGTTCTTTCTTTGCTGAAACACTTCCCTGAACTAGTACAGGAGCGTTTGATGGAGAATGCTGCATGACAATTTATCAGGACAGAGAAATTGCACGCTCAAAGAGCGCTCGTAAGAGTGGCGCACATGGAGGTGCGGCATGACCACTTTATTTATCAATGACGAAGAAGTAACGGTTTCAGCAGGCACAAGCATTTTAGAAGCGTGCCGTGAGCATGGCGCGGAAGTACCATATTTTTGTTACCATCCAGAGTTAAGTGTGGCGGCGAATTGCCGCATGTGCTTGGTAGAAGTAGAGGGTTGGAACAAACCAGCAGCATCATGCTGTACACCTGTTGGTGAAGGTATGAAGGTTACCACGCAGTCAGAATCGTTATCTAAAGATCGTGAAATGATGATGGAATATTTATTGATTCATCACCCGTTGGATTGTCCCGTGTGTGATCAGGGTGGTGCTTGCAAGCTTCAAGATTATACCATTGAACATGGTGCCAAGCATGGTCGTTATTCAGAGGTTAAACGTGCTGTAATTGATCATGATTTAGGACCTTTTGTTAGTACATGTATGACACGTTGTATTCATTGTACCCGCTGTGTGCGCTTTGCCGATGAAGTGGCTGGTACAGGTGATATGGGCGTATTAAATCGCTCTGATCATATGCGTATTGAAGGTATTGTTGAAGATGCTTTAGAATCTGAACTTTCTGGTAATTTGGCGGATATTTGCCCCGTTGGTGCGTTGCTTGATAAACCATCGCATGATATTGCGCGTCCATGGGAAGTAACACGTCATAAGAGTACATGTACACAATGTCCACAGGGCTGTGATATTGTTATTGAATCACGCGGTGATGAAGTGATTCGCATCAAACCAGATGTCGATGGTGTGGAGCCATGGATTTGTGATCGTGGACGTTATGTTCATGATGCATTTCGTTCCGATCAGCGTATTTTAACACCCGTGGTGCGCGAAAAAGCAGGTTTTGTAAATGTCCCTTGGGACGAAGCTATTCAGGCTTCGGTTGATTTATTGAAAGACAAGCGCGTGGGCATTATTTTTTCTCCAGACTGGAGTCTTGAAGGCTTGGCATCTATTCGTTTGCTGCATGATAGTGTGTTTAAAGATGCTAAGGTTGCTTTTGATTTACATCGCCGAGATATGCGTGAATTTGCCTTTGAAGAAGGCTTTTCCATGTCAACATCGCAGATTGCAGATGCAGACCAAGTTGTAATTCTAGGCTCTGATTTGCGCCAACGTTTGCCGATTTTGATGCAGGCTTTGCGTAAACGTAGTAATGAAGGAAAGCCAGTGACACGTATTGGCGCAATGAATTACCGCACCAATAGTGAGCTAAGTGCCGATGCATTGATTCGTCCGCGTGAGTGGGTGGCGGTGATTGCACGGGCGATGCAACAGTTAAAAGACTTGGGTAAAACCGCAGCAGGTATGGATGCATGGCTTGAGAAAGTTGACGTGCGGCATGAAGCAGGCAAGTTGCTAGCGGATGCTTTATTGGCGGACTCATGTGCTTTGTTAGTGGGTGAGGAAATTCGTTCGCATAGCGATGCTGCAGCCTTGATTCACGGCTTGGATTTAATGATGCGTGCAGCTGGTCATGCAGAAGCAGGGGCGGATGGTCGCCTGTTAATTCCTGAAGGTATGAATGCGCAGTTATTATCAGCAGCTTTTGGTGATATTCGTGTCAGTACAGGTGACTTGTTGGATGCTGCCAGTGATGGTGAGTTGGATGCGTTGGTTCTTATTGGTAGTGATCCCATGGGTGATGGCTTGTTTTCTATGCAGGCAAAACGCGCCATGGGTAAAGTTCCTTTGGTGCAAATTGGTGCGATTGCAGGGCAAACATCTGAGTTTGCCAATGTTATGTTGCCTGCTGCAGCATACTCTGAAGTTGAAGGCACCTTTATCAATATGGAAGGTCGCATTCGTTTGGCAGAACACCCACTTCGTTCTTTGGGTGAAGAGCGTCCATTGTGGAAAGTCATGATGCGATTGGTTCAAGCCTTTGGTGAAGAAGTTCCAGCAGTTAATTTGGCTGAATTGCGAGCGCGTATTGAAGTCATGCTGCCTGAGATGTCAGCCGTGTGGGATGATGGCGTGAGTGATGACTGGTGTTTGTCGGTGGTTCGTAATCGTGATGCTAATAGCGTGCCAAGTGTTATTGAGCCTGCGATGAGTTTGGATGTGGTAAGTCGCTATTCTATGTATCGTGAGGGTATGTGGGTGCGTGCATCCTCGTTCTTGGTGGAAGCTGGATCGATTCATGCTTTGGATGATTTGCTTGTGCATCCGAACACACTGAAAGATGCAGGTTTGAGTGTGGGTGAGTGTAATGTGCGCACAGCTTCAGGTGATTATCATTATCATGTGGGTGTGCGTGAAGATGTTGCAGAGGGTGTGTTGTTTATTGCTAAGCGTGGTATTGCAGGAGATTTATCTTGTGAAGTCATGGCTAGCCTTGGGGGAGGTCAGTAATGGAGTGGTTAGATATGGCCATAACGGCTGGCATTTGGGCATTGGAAATTTTGGCAATTGCTGTGCCAATTGCTTTGACAGTAGCTTATACAACATACGTTGAGCGGCGTGTGATTGGGATTATGCAAATCCGAAAGGGCTGTAATCGTGTAGGGCCTTTTGGTTTGTTGCAGCCGTTAGCGGATGGTTTGAAGTTATTTTTGAAAGAAACAATTATTCCAACCAATGCGAACAAGATTTTATTTGTTGCGGCACCAGTGTTGGCATTGGTGCCAGCACTGGTAGCTTTTGCAGTAGTTCCATTTGGTGAGACAAAGCTTTTTGGTTTATGGGATGAAACGCATGTGATGGCGATTGCGCACCTGAATGTTGGGCTGTTGTATGTGTTGGCAATTGGCAGCTTGTCTATTTATGGTGTATTGATGGCTGGCTGGGCATCCAACTCCAAATATGCCTTGATTGGTGCGGTACGTGCGACATGTCAGATGATTTCTTATGAAATTTCTATGGGTTTCGCCTTGGTATGCGTATTGATGTTGGCTGGAAGTATGGATTTGGCAGTGATTGTGAATGCGCAAGCTGGTGGTTTCTGGCATTGGTATATTATTCCATTGTTCCCAATGTTTTTAGTGTACTTTATTTCAGGTTGTGCTGAATCAAACCGTACACCGTTTGATTTGGTGGAAGGTGATGCCGAGCTTGTGGCGGGTCATATTGTTGAATATTCAGGCATGTGGTTTGCAACCTTCTCATTGGCTGAATATGGCGCGATGATTCTGATTGCTTTGTTAACATCGATTTTATTCTTGGGTGGTTGGCATGCGCCGATTGAAGCTTTGGATTTTATTCCAGGTACGATTTGGTTGTTGCTCAAAGCAGGTTTCTTTATTTTTGTGTTTATTTGGTTCCGAGCAACGTTCCCGCGCTATCGTTATGACCAAATGATGCGCTTGGGTTGGAAGGTGTTCTTGCCTTGGACATTGGCTTGGATTGCTGTGTTGGGTATTTGCACGTATGCAGGCGAGCTTTATGACGGGCTGCAATTTTTAACTGATTGGATTGGCTACTATCAGCCTTGGAGGTCTTAAGATGCGTTTAATTAAACATGCCCTTAAGACATGGTTGTTATGGGAGTTGGTGAAAGGTCTTGCTTTGACCATGCGCTACTTCTTTAAGAAAAGTATTACCGTTGAGTATCCAGAAGAGCGCACGCCTTTATCACCACGGTTTCGCGGGCTACATGCTTTGCGCCGTTATGACAGTGGAGAAGAGCGTTGTATTGCTTGTAAGTTGTGCGAGGTAATTTGTCCTGCATTGGCGATTGTGATTGAATCTGAAGAGCGTGATGATGGCTCGCGTCGCACAACGCGTTACGATATTGATATGACCAAATGTATTTATTGTGGTTTGTGTCAGGAAGCGTGCCCTGTGGATGCGATTGTTGAAACGCAGCATTTTGAATATGCGAGTGAAACACGTGAAGCATTGTATTACACCAAAGAGATGTTGCTGGAAGTTGGCGAACAATATGAGGCGCAAATTGCGGCTAATATTAAAGCCGATGCACCATACCGTTAAGTTCAGGGTATAGGTTAGGAGGGGAAATGCTCGAAGCTGGATTCTTTTATCTATTTGCTGCTATGGCCGTTGTAGGCGGTATGGGTGTTGTGTTAGCGCGCAATACCATGCATTCGGTGATGTTTTTAATTTTTTGTTTTTTTAATGCCGCAGGTCTGTTCTTTTTGTTGGATGCAGAGTTTTTAGGCATTATTTTGATTTTGATTTATGTTGGTGCTGTGATGGTATTGTTTATGTTTGTCATCATGATGCTAGAAGTGAATCAGGCGAAGTTGAAAGAGGGCTTTCTGCAATACCTCCCCATGGGCGGCATGATTGCACTCATTTTGATGATTGAGTTTGTTGCAGCTGCGAGTAGCGGTGTTTTTCATACCGAAGCGATTGCTGCCGTGGGGCATTTTGGTAAAGATGTGAATAACACGGTTGAGATTGGTAAGATTCTGTACACCCAATATCTACTCGGCTTTGAAATTGCGGCGATTATTTTGCTGGTGGCTTTGGTAGGAGCAATTGTACTGACCTTGCGCACACGTAAAGATGCCAAGTATCAAAATATTTCAAAACAAGTGAACGTGCGTAAGGAAGACCGTTTACGCAAGGTGAGGATGTAATCATGATTGGCTTATCCGATTATCTAATTGTTGCAGCTTGTTTATTTTCACTGGGTGTGATTGGTCTGTTCTTAAATCGTAAGAATGTGATTACCATCTTGATGTGTATTGAACTTATTTTGCTGGCTGTAAATCTTAATTTTGTGGCATTTTCACATTACTTGCAGGATATATCAGGTCAGATCTTTGTATTTTTCGTATTAACCGTAGCCGCTTCTGAAGTTGCGGTAGGTTTGGCAATTCTGGTGGCTTTTTATCGTACGCGTCGCTCCATTGACGTTGAAGATATTAATTCACTACAGGGTTAAGGGAGGCTTTCGTGGGAGAAACCATCACAACGCTGAGCACGCTTGAATTATTAGCGATTCCAGCATTGCCATTGATTGCAGCATTGGCTGCGGGTTTATTTGGCTGGGCATTGAAAGAAACGCTAACGCATTGGATTACCTGCTTGGCAGTGATTGCGGCGGCGGCTCTATCCATTGATGTGTTTATACAGGTATTAGATGGTGCATCTTTTTATGGTAACTTTTGGACATGGATGTTATCCGATGGTTTTGTTGTACCCATCGGTATGATGATTGATCCATTAACCGCGATTATGATGATTACGGTTACAATTGTTTCTGCTTGCGTACATATTTATACCATTGGTTATATGCATGGTGATCCAGGTTATTCGCGTTTCTTCTCATATATCTCCGCATTTACATTCTCCATGCTTGTGTTGGTGATGGGCAATAACTTCTTTACCTTATTCTTCGGTTGGGAAGCGGTGGGTTTATTCTCATATCTATTGATTGGCTTCTGGTTTAAACGTGAATCTGCCAATTATGCGGCATTAAAAGCATTTATTGTGAACCGTATTGGCGATTTCGGTTTCTTGATTGGTGTGTTGGCGATTTGGTATTATTTTGGAACAGTTGATTATCGCGAAGTGTTTGCTGCTGTTTCAGCCTTTGTTCTTGAAGGGCACACATTGAACTTCCTAGGCTGGGAAATGGATGCAATCACCTTCATTTGCTTGGCATTGTTTGTGGGTGCGATGGGTAAATCTGGTCAGGTTCCTTTGCATGTTTGGTTGCCTGATTCCATGGAAGGTCCAACACCAATTTCAGCATTGATTCATGCTGCAACCATGGTGACGGCGGGCGTATTTATGGTGGCGCGTTTATCTCCGATGTTTGAATTTTCAGAAACGGCATTGGCAGCGGTTATTTTGGTTGGCGCACTGACAGCTTGGATGTGTGCAACGATTGGCTTGGTGCAAAATGACATCAAACGTGTGATTGCTTATTCAACCTGTTCGCAGTTGGGTTATATGTTCGTGGCTTGTGGTGTATCGGCTTATTCGGCTGGCATCTTCCACTTGATGACGCATGCATACTTTAAATCATTATTGTTTTTGGCGGCAGGCTCGGTGATTCATGCTGTGTTGGCGCAACAAGATATTCGTAAGATGGGTCAGTTGCGTAAATACATGCCAATTACTTATATTACGATGTTTATTGCGGCATTGGCATTATCAGGTGTACCTCCATTTGCAGGTTTCTGGTCAAAAGATTTAATTATTGAGGCAACGATGGTGCGTGAGATGGGTTGGGTAAGTGAGGTGGCATATTATGCACTGCTTTCAGGTGTGTTTATGACTGCATTTTATACCTTCCGTATGTTCTTCTTAACCTTCCATAATAGTGATCGTGTAGAAGCGGCTGTGAAACCGAAGCTGCATGAATCGCCAAAGGTTATTACCGTACCATTGATGATTTTGGCAGTGGGTGCATTGGGTTCAGGTATATGGGGGGTGTATGTCCTTGATATTGCCAACCCAGAAGTCATTAACGGCTTCTTTGGTAATTCATTGTTTGTTTTGGATGCGCATAACCCTTTGATGAAAATGGAACTTGAAGAGCATCATGCATTTTACATGACCATGCCATTCTGGTTAGCGATAGGTGGCATCAGCTTGGCTTATGCTTTCTACTTTAAAGAATCGGCGATGCCTGCAAAATTGGCTTCAACTTTTTCAGGGCTTCATACATTCTTACTTAATAAATGGTATTGGGATGAGTTGTATGAAAGAATCTTTATTCGCCCAGCCCAATGTTTGGGAACCTTCTTTTGGCAAAAAGGTGATTTGGCGATGATTGATAAGGGCATGATCCATGGTGGTATTATTGATTCAGTGTTAGCTGGAGCCGCGAAGTTACGCAGTATGCAAACAGGCATGGTGTATCACTACGCTTATGGCATGGTGATTGGTGTATTTGGTTTGTTAACTTGGCTGATGTTGAAGGCATAGGGGAGATTTGATGGAATCGTTGCAGAACGTATTGGGCTTTCCCATTCTTAGTTTGAGTATTTTCCTGCCAACTGCGGGCGCATTGTTCATTTGGTTGTTTTTGAAAAATGATAATGCGGTGCGCTGGGCGGCATTGCTTGTATCGGTTGCGACATTCATTGTAACTATTCCACTAGCAACATCTTTTGATGCAACGACAGCACATATGCAGTTTGAAGAGCTGCACAACTGGATTCCTGCATTTAATATCCATTATCAATTGGGTATCGATGGCATTTCGATGCCATTTGTGATCTTGACCAGTCTATTAACGATTGTTTGTATTGTTTCAGCTTGGAAGTGCATTCAGACACGTGTGAAAGAATATATGTTGGCATTTTTGATTCTTGAAACCACGCTGATTGGTGTGTTTTGTGCCTTGGATGCGATTCTTTTTTACTTCTTCTGGGAAGCCATGCTTATCCCTATGTTCCTAATTATTGGTGTTTGGGGTGGTAAAGACCGTGTTTATGCAACGCTGAAGTTCTTCCTTTATACCTTGGGTGGTTCGGTATTGATGTTGATTGCCGTGATTGCCATGTATTTCAAAACAGGCGGCAGCTTCAGTATCTTGGCATATATGGATTATCCGTTTGATTTCCAATGGCAGTTCTGGATATTCCTTGCCTTCCTTGTTGCTTTTGCGGTGAAAGTTCCCATGTGGCCAGTGCATACTTGGTTGCCTGATGCGCATACTGAAGCACCGACTGCGGGTTCGGTGATTCTAGCTGGTATTTTATTGAAAATGGGTGCGTATGGTTTCTTGCGTTTCTCATTGCCAATGCTGCCTGATGCCTCGCAATATTTTGTACCATTGATGGTTGGTTTGAGTTTGATTGCCATTGTTTACATCTCATTGGTTGCGATGATGCAAACAGACTTGAAACGTTTGATTGCTTATTCATCGATTGCACATATGGGCTTTGTAACATTGGGCACATTTATGTTTACAGAAATTGCTATGGAAGGCGCTATTTTTGGCATGATTTCACATGGTTTTGTAGCTGCCGCTTTATTCTTGTGTGTGGGTGTATTGTATGACCGTATGCATACACGTGAAATCTCTGCTTATGGCGGTGTGGCAAGTGTCATGCCTGTATTTGCAGTGGTGATGATGTTTTTTGCGATGGCAAATGTTGCTTTGCCTGGCGCATCATCTTTTGTGGCAGAGATTATGGTTCTTTTGGGCACATTCAATCCATCTCCTGAAGCGATGGCATATATGCCAGTGTCCATGAAATGGGTGGCGATTGTGGCTGCGGTCAGTGTGATTCTTTCGGCTTGTTATACATTGTGGATGGTCAAACGTGTCTTGATGGGTGACTTGGAAAAAGAAGAAGTGAAAGGCTTATCGGATATGACATTGCGTGAATTTGGACTCTTTGCGCCATTGATTGTTTTGGTTGTTTGGTTGGGGCTGTACCCATTGCCAGTGCTCGATATTATACAGGTATCAGCCGCACACTTGGTTGAGCAAGCAACATCGAGTAAATTGGCAGATGCAGCATTGATTGCGCAAGGCGCTGCGGCGCACGTAACAGGACATTGAGGTAAAACATGGCAAACGTGACATTCCCATTCCCATTTCCTCAGCATCTAGAATTGATGCTGCCAGAAATCATTATTGCCATCATGGCAATGACATTACTGATATGGGATTTATTTTTAGGCAAAGATAAAAAGAGTTGGATTGCCTACGCAACGATTGCAACATGTCTAGCAACTGCTTATGCAACAGTCCAAGTAACCACGGGCGGTGTATTAACCACTTTTTACGGCTACTTTGTTATGGATCCATTTGCATCCTTTTCTAAGCTGTTGATGCTTGCAGCTACCATCTTCGCAGTGATTATTTCTTTGGATTATATGAAGGATGAAGAAAATGTTGGTGAATATTACTGCCTGATACTGTTTGCTTTGCTGGGCATGATGTTGATGGTTTCATCGAATAATTTCGTAACCATGTATCTTGGTTTGGAGCTGATGGCATTGAGTGTTTATGTGCTGGTTGGTTATCAACGTGATGTCTTACGCTCATCAGAAGCTGCCTTGAAATACTTTATTCTTGGTGCGTTATCTTCAGGTATGTTGTTATATGGTATTACCTTCCTATACGGCGTAACGGCAAGTTTTGGCTTTGATGCGATTGGTGCTGGTTTGGTGGATGCCAATAATTCCGCTCATGGTGTGGTGATGTTGGGCATGATTTTTGTCTTGGCTGGCTTGGCATTTAAAGTGTCCATTGCACCATTTCATATGTGGACACCTGATACCTATGAAGGTGCACCAACACCTGTAACAGCCTTTATCTCTGTTGCACCGAAGGTTGCAGGTTTTGTGGTCTTTATGCGTGTATTGCATGATGCACTGCCAGCAGTTCAGGCTGATTATACGATGATTTTAGTCTTTTTAGCAGGTCTGACGATTATTGTGGGTAATGTAGCAGCGATTGCACAGCGTAATATCAAACGTATGTTGGCTTACTCAACCATTGGGCATGTTGGTTTTATCCTGTTGGGACTGATTGCAGCCAATGAAGCGGGTTATGCAGGATCTTTGGTTTATCTAACCGTTTATTTATTTATGAATATGGGTGTGTTTGCCATTATTGTGTTGATGCGTCGTGATGGCATGCAAGGTGAGTTGCTGGATGACTTTGCAGGTCTGTCGAAGGTTCGCCCTGGTTATGCTTTGGCGATGGGCTTGCTGTTGTTCTCTTTGGCAGGGATTCCATTCCTAGGTGGGTTCTGGGCGAAATACGTGGTCATTATGGCAGCTATTGAGGCAGGACACTTGTATTTGGCTATATTGGCGATTGTCTTCTCGGTGGTTGGCTGCTTCTATTACTTACGCGTCATCAAGTATATGTACTTTGATGATGTTCGTGTGACGTTCAACTTTATCGAAAGCGCGCCAATGAAAATGACCGTTGTGGTGACAGCGATTGCCGTGACAGCGATTGGTTTGTATCCCGATCCAGTGATGGCAGTTTGTAAACAGGCGTTGGTAGGTTTGATTTAAACTGAATGAGGATGGTAAGTATTCTGACCTCTGCACTGCAAAGCGGAAGAAAGAGCAATTAAGTATTGCGTCCCTTTAACTTAGTAATGTTGCAAATGCAGGGATTCAATCTCGAGGAAACATACGAGTGATGGGGCA
>JALUXZ010000094.1 GCA_027018935.1 Mariprofundaceae bacterium | reverse complement strand
CATCGCGAAGGTTTGCAGGCACATGCATTAACCTTGGAACTTCGTTTGAAGGATGTTCAATGATTCGAAAAGATATTAAAGCCCTTGCTGCTTACCATGTGCCCGATTCATCAGGCATGATGAAGCTTGATGCCATGGAAAACCCATTTTTGCTACCTGATGATTTACGTGAAGCTTGGGCAAAAGAATTGGCACAGGTTGAAATCAATCGTTATCCAGATGCGGACATGCAAGGTTTGCGTGAGATGATTGCCAAGCAGGAAGGCTTACAGCCAGAGCAGGTATTGTTGGGTAATGGCTCGGACGAGATTATTCAAATGTTGCTGATTGCCAGCGAACCTGGTGTTTGTGTAACACCAGCTCCGACATTTGTGATGTATGAGCTGATTTCTCGCTGGTTAAACCGCTCAGTCGCAACAGTGCCCTTGGCAAAAGATTTTTCGCTGGATGCCAATCAATTTTTGCAAGTTTGTGCGCGAGAAAAAGCGGTGATGGCATTTTTAGCGTGTCCGAATAACCCGACTGGTAACCTTTGGGACAAAGATGTCGTTGAGAAAATAGCCAAAGGTTTTCGAGGGCTGGTGGTGATTGATGAAGCTTATGCGCCTTTTTCTGAGCGTACACATACAGATTTGATTGCGCCGAATGTTATGGTGTTGCGCACGTTCTCTAAGCTTGGCTGGGCTGGTTTACGTTTGGGTTATTTGCTCGGTGATGCAAAGATGATTGCTGATTTGAATAAGGTGCGTATGCCATATAATATCAATAGCTTAACACAAGCTTCGGCACGTTTTTTCTTGCAGAATAGTGATGTATTTAAAAAACAAGCGCGTGATATTTGCTTTGAACGCAATCGTATGATGGCATCTTTGATGGCTTTGCATGGGGTTGAAGTGTTTCCGTCTCAGGCGAATTTTATTTTGATGCGTGTGCAAAGTGCTGATGCTGTGTTTGAAAGTTTGAAAGAGCGCGGTATTCTAATTAAAAATATGCATGCACATGGTGGTTTATTGGATCAGTGTTTGCGTATTACAGTTGGTAGTAAAGATGAGAATAATGCGGTGCTTGCAGCGCTTCGGGAGATTATATCATGAGTTCTAATGTAAAACGTACAGCCCAAATTGAACGCAGCACCAAAGAAACATCGATTAAATTAAGTCTCGATTTGGATGGTAGTGGGAAAGCTGAATTAAACTCATCGATTGCGTTTTTGGATCACATGTTAGAGCAAATATCCCGTCATGGACTGATTGATTTAACGGTTAATGCCAAGGGAGATCGTGAAATTGATGATCATCATACGGTTGAAGATATTGGCATTTGTTTGGGTGAAGCACTGCGTGAAGCGGTGGGTGATAAATCGGGCATTGTACGTTACGGTCATGCTTATGTGCCGCTTGATGAAGCATTGTCGCGTGTTGTTTTAGATTTTTCTGGTCGCCCGGGATTGGAATATAATATTGATTTCCCAAAAGAGACGGTGGGTGGTTTTGATATTGATTTGTTTAAAGAATTTTTTCAAGCGGTAAGTAATCACGGTCGTATTACGATGCATATTGATTGCCTGCGTGGTGGTAATAATCATCATATTATTGAAACAGTCTTTAAGGCTTTTGGGCGTGCATTGCGTATGGCGCTTGCATTGGATGCGCGCCAAACAGGTATTCCATCCACCAAAGGTGCGTTATAAATATATGACAAAACTAGCACTGATTGATTATGGCATGGGAAATTTACATTCGGTTGCCAAAGCCTTGGAAAAGGTGGGTGCAGATGTTGATTTGGTCAAAGATGCTGATGCTCTAAAGGATTATGAACGTGTCGTATTGCCTGGCGTTGGTGCTTTTCGTGATTGTATGTCGGCATTAAAAGAAACGGGCTTGGATGCAGCTATTGCTGAACAAGTGGAACAAGGCATGCCCTTTTTAGGCATTTGTTTGGGTATGCAGGGGCTCATGAGTGCATCGCATGAATTTGGCTTGTATCAGGGGTTAAAGATTATCCCTGGAGTCGTCAAACACTTTCCAGAATCGCATCCCGAACGCGGCTTTAAAATTCCACATATGGGTTGGAATGATGTGGTGTTTGCCGCAGATAAACCCATTCACCCTGTACTTGCACCATTGCAAGGTCAGCAAGTCTATTATGTGCATTCGTATTACTGCACCCCTGAAAACCCCGAACATATGTTGGCAGCCTCATCCTATGGTGATTACCCGTTTGCTTGCGCGATAGGCCGCGACAACATCGTGGCGGTACAATTTCACCCAGAAAAGTCACAGAAAGCTGGTTTAGCGATGCTTGAATCTTTTGTAAGTTGGAAGCCTTAGGATTTAACATTCAAGCCCCGCCTCTTTTCTCCCAAGAATATTAAGTTTTATGGTGTTAGGGTACCTTCAAAAGGGGAAATAAATTATGAAGTTATTTGAAATGATTACTAAAGAGGAACTCACTAGAATCATTCGTGTTATGAAAATTCTATATGTTAAATTTGAAAGAAAAGGGTCAAAATCTAACTTCTTCCCTTTTAATTATAATATCGATCACTGCTGTCCGATGAAAATCACGCCAAGCCTAAACTTAATTGATTAAGATTTATCTCAGGTGGTTCTGGTGGGTCTTTTTGGAGTATTAATTCATCGATACTTCGCCTTTCCATGAGGGTTACAG
>JALUXZ010000093.1 GCA_027018935.1 Mariprofundaceae bacterium | reverse complement strand
TTAAACGCTTCTTACCCATATATTCAAGCTCTGAAAAACTACGTTGATTCGACATGGACTAAAACCACCTTAACTTAGATTAACTAAAATCTAACATATTTGGTGGAGTTAATCAGCACTTCCCTAGAGAGCATCGATTGCCCCCAACCTTGGGAAGGAAGACGGAATCAATTTTTCATATTGAATGCGGCTACTTCAAACCAAGGGGATGATAATGAAAAAGATATTACAATATAAAACCATAAGCCTATCACGTAGCGTAACAGTTGTGGGGTGTTTGCTGGCACTGCTTTTTATGGATGGATGTGCTGCAACCAACACCATGATTAGCAAGCGTAATCTCGATGTTCAGACAAAAATGAGTGCAACAGTATTTTTGGATCCTGTCGAGCCTGAGAAACGCTCTGTGTTTGTGCAGGTGCGTAATACATCCGATAAAAATATGGATGTTAGTGCTGCGATTGCCAATGCGATTGTGTCACATGGTTATCGCGTTGTGAATAATCCAAGGAAGGCACATTACATGCTGCAAGCCTCTATTTTGCAGGTGGGGAAAATGGATCCTTCTGCTGCAAGTGCAGCCTTAGCTGGTGGCTATGGTGGAGCTTTGGATGGTGCCGTGATAGGTGGTCTAGCTGCTTCTGGAAGTAATAATACTGCTGGATTTGGTCTGTTGGGTGCTGTGGCGGGAACCATTGCCAATGCTGCCGTGAAAGATGTAACCTTTACCATGATTACAGATTTGCAAATTTCAGAGCGAGCCCCTAAAGGCGTGAGAGTGCATCAAGAGACAGATTCCAATATGAGTCAAGGCACTTCAACGCATGTGTCGCAACACATGAAATCTATATCGCATTGGAAGCGTTATCGTACGCGTGTTGTTTCGACTGCCAATAAGGTGAATCTTAGCTTTGATGAAGCGCAACCTGTGTTGGCAAGAGGGCTAGAGAAGTCAATATCAGGCATATTCTAGGACAGGGCAATCGGATTAAAATAACCAGTCAGTAACGGGTCTGATCAAGCCAAGTGATTGATATAGTGAATCAGGCGAATCCTTTGCTTCGTCATTCCCGTGAAGATGGGAATTCAGTATTATTTTGGGAAGTTCACAGTAGGGCACCTCGAAAAACCTCGCACGAGTTAAACGACGCTGATTTTCGCTCATAGCAAGGCGCAATAAAATGAGTAATAGCATCGCTATTGTCCATTTTATTCAACACAGCTAGGGAGGTGCTGATTAACTCTGGATGAGTGGATATGCGATTCAAAATCACCAACACCAAGGCGGCAAGCGCCCCGCTATTGCTAAGTTGGCTAACGCAGGTGCTGGCGATTTTGGGCGTATAGGCATCATTTATTGAGTTGATCAGCACCTCCCTAGGGGTGAAAAGCACAAGTTTGGCGAAGTACCGAGGTTTTTCGAGGTGCCCAGTAGCCTTAGCCAGCGGCACGGGTGTTTTTTATGATTGTATGGTTAAAATAAAAAAGGAGCTACGATTTCTCGTAACTCCTTGTTTTAATAATGGTGGCCAGACTTGGAATCGAACCAAGGACACAGGGATTTTCAGTCCCTTGCTCTACCGACTGAGCTATCTGGCCAACTGTGTATCTTGCGTCAGCGGCGCGATTTCTAGGGCGAAGTGAGGTAAGATGCAAGCATTAGTTTCCGATTGGGTGATTCGACGCTATCCTGCCGCGCACTGCTATGATTGATTGTATATTTGGGATTAGCAAGTTTGGGGGTAATGATGTCCATCAAATCTGATAAATGGATACGCCGCATGGCACAAGAAGAAGGTATGATTGAGCCGTTTGT
Source organism: Mariprofundaceae bacterium (assembly GCA_027018935.1). Taxonomy (GTDB): domain Bacteria; phylum Pseudomonadota; class Zetaproteobacteria; order Mariprofundales; family Mariprofundaceae. Next base: position 13,020 of record JALUXZ010000093.1, on the reverse strand, counting down.
AGATGGGCAAGTAAAGCACTGTGAAAAAGGCGGGGGCTTGGTTTCTTACGGATTATCATCATACGGTTATGATGTGCGTTGCGCTAATGAATTCAAAATATTTACCAATATTAATTCTGCCATTGTTGACCCGAAAAACTTTGATGAGAATAGTTTTGTCGATGTGAAATCGGATGTTTGCATTATTCCGCCGAATTCCTTTGCGTTGGCGCGCACGGTTGAATATTTGCGTATTCCACGCTCGGTATTGACCATTTGTTTGGGTAAATCAACTTATGCACGTTGCGGCATTATTGTGAATGTCACCCCGTTGGAACCTGAATGGGAAGGGCATGTAACCCTTGAGTTCTCGAATACAACGCCATTGCCTGCGAAGATTTATGCGGGCGAAGGCGTGGCGCAATTCTTATTCTTTGGTGGTGATGAAGATTGCGAGACTTCTTACAAGGATCGCGCAGGTAAATACCAAGGGCAAACGGGCGTAACGGTACCAAAACTATAATGCGTTTATCCAATATTCTTTCCAATGCTGACAAGCCTTTAATTTCGTGTGAATTTTTCCCTCCTAAGACGGATAAGGGTGAGGAAAATCTATGGCGTTGCCTGCAAGAGTTGCAAGCCATAAACCCTGCTTATATCTCTGTGACTTATGGGGCAGGAGGTACGACACAAGAGCGTACCAAGCGTATTGTGTTGGGTATTAAAGAAAAAACAGGCTTATCACCTGTAGCGCATTTAACGTGTGTTGGTTCAACCTCTGAGCAACTTGGTAGCCTATTGGATGAATATGCACAGGCTGGGGTTGAAAACATTTTGGCTTTGCGTGGTGATGCACCTGAAGGGCAGGAGGCTTTTGAAGCAACCGATGGCGGCTTTGCTTATGCAACCGATTTGATTGATTTTGTGCATGGGCGTGGTGATTTCTCTATTGCTTGTGCGACTTACCCAGAAGGACACCCCGAATCCACGGGTGGTGTTGCCGATGATATTCGTTATTTGAAAATGAAACAGGATAATGGTGCTATATGCGCCGTGACCCAATACTTCTTTGATAATGAACTGTTCTTTCGTTTTCGCGATGATGCCTTAAAAGCCGGTGTTACGATGCCTTTGATTCCTGGCATGATGCCCATTTTAAATTATGAGCAGATTGTGCGTTTTTCAGCCATGTGCGGTGCTTCGATTCCCGCTTTTGTGCACGAGAAAATGCAGCCTATCCAAGAAGATTTAAACGCTGTGAAAGCTTTGGGTATTGAGTTGGCAGCGGAGCAGTGCCAAGCGTTATTGGCGAATGATGTTGCAGGGTTACACTTTTATACTCTAAATAAATCTGAAGCGACGATTGCCATTGCCAGAGAGCTGTAACATATAGTCTGAGATTTGATTGTTTTAAATGCTGGAATAGAAGTTTTGACAAGATGTGATGCGGTGCTTATAGTGCCGCGCTCTTTGCAGCTACTGTAAAGGATAATAAAGACATACCTTGCTCTGGATGCGCAAATATCCGGGGCGTACTTAAGGTACACCGAGAGGGCGCCGTGTATTACGAAACTATTTTTATCGTGAATCCTGATGTTTCACAGGAAAACACTGAAGAATTGACCAATGCTTTGGTTGAACGTGTTGAGAAGGCCGCTGGCCGCATTGTGAAACGCGAATATTGGGGCTCACGTCCATTGGCATACAGCATTGCCAAACGCAAACGTGGACATTATGTATTGTTGGTCACCGATGGTGAGCCAGTTGCAATCCAAGCTTTAGAAGCTGCTATCCGCCTTGAAGAGCGCATTATGCGTTTCTTAACTACCCGTTTAACTGAACTTTCAGATGCGCCATCACCATTGATGCGTCGTAAAGCTGTACCTGCTGAAGAAACTGCTACAGAAGAAAAAGCGGATGAAGCAGCGACAGAAGCAAAAGACGAAGTGAAAGCAGAAGAAACGAAGGTTGAAGAAAAAGCGGAAGCCAAAACAGAAGAAAAAGCTGTAGAAGCGAAAGTAGAAGAAAAAACTGAAGCTGCTGCAAGCAGTGAAGAAGCTTCTGCCTAAGTCCGAGCATCTGGTTCGGTTGCAAGGCCGAATCGATGATATTCATCAACGTTGGACCCCAGACGGAAGTCTAGCCGTGGTTGCTTCGTTGGTGATTCACCGACCACACTTGGGTGCGCAGCGCGCCAATGTTGTCGATGAGCAACCTATGCCGTTGCGTGCTGTGGGTGAAATGGCTGAGAAGTTGGCGAAATGCCAAGGTCAGGATATTAGCATCGAAGGTACGCTTCGCCGTCGTTATTATAGCCGAGATGGCGAGCAGCGATGGGGGCAGGTTGAAATATGGGTAGATGTTTGCGACCCAAAAATTTGAAATCTCAGGAGAGATGAAGATGAGTGAAGAAGTAAAAACAACTGAAACTAAAACTGCTGCTCCAGCAGCTGCAGCATCAACGGATCGTCCAGCACGCCCAGCGCGTCCTGCGGCATCGGGTGATCGTCGCCCTGCGCGTCGTCCAGCTGGTGGTGGTCGTTTTCAGCGTCGCCGTAAGTTTTGTAAATTTTGTGCAGATAAGAGCATGAATATTGATCATAAAGATCCTGTATTGTTGGGTCAGTTCATTACGGAGCGTTACAAGATCTTGCCATCACGTGTGACTGGTACTTGTGCAAAACATCAACGTAGCCTTACAACCGCTATCAAGCGGGCTCGTGTATTGGCGTTGTTGTCTTTCACACCATTGCATCACGACTAAGTTAGTTTGTGAACATCTTAACTTCAACGTCCGTGTTATGTTAGGATGATGCTATGATGGAAGAGGCTCGTTCTTTACCGCCTATCGCCAGCTTTGTGCTGACGAAGCATCTAGCTTGTGCAGCACTGGCATTGGTTCTGTTGAGTTCGATGGTATGGCTGCCAGCACTGTTTAGCGCGATACCATTGTTGGCATTGCTGTTTAGCTTTGTTGCAGTGATATTGCACATGTTGACCCCAGCTTTGTTTGCATTGATTTTTATGGGTGGTGGCATGCGCTATACCTTGCAAGTCAGTGCTTTAGTGGCTGCTGCAGTCATGGCGTTGAGCGGTTTTGATGTGTTGTTGGGATTGATGGTTGGGCTGTTTTATTGTGTTTTGCCAGCTTTGGCAGCCAATAGCTTGAGGTTAATGGGTGGCGTTAGTCGTAGTGCGACGCAGTTAGCTTTGGGCATGTTTGTGGCGGTGATGGTTGCATTGCTTATGGGCAGCCAGTCGCAGAGTTTGAGTTTGCAAGGTTTTGTTGACCATTTGTTGGCTCCAATGTTTGAAGTGATGCAAAATGGTGGCGCGCAAGCAGGTGTAAACCAGATTGATGCCAAAGCTTTACAGCAGACACAGGTTTTACTTAGTTGGATTATGCCAGGTTTGATGGCATTTAGTTTGTGGTTTGTATGGTGGTCTAACGTATTATTAGCGCGAAAAGTCGCTATGCGTTATGGTTTTTATACAGGTGATACTGGAACGTTATTGTCTGTGCGTTTTGGTAAACCGATAGCTTATGCATTGATGTTGAGCCTTATTTTGGCAAATGTTGATGCGGGATCTGTACAATATATTGCGGTTAGTTTGGCATTGATGCTGGCTGGCGTTTTATCTGTACAGGGAATTGCGGTAGCGCATGTGTGGTTAAAAGCGCGTGATATGAATATGGTTATTGCGATGATGTACGTGTTGTTGTTTATTTGGTTCATGATGGTGATTCCATTCATCATTTTGGGCATGTTGGATATTTGGTTTGATTATCGTCGGAATGAGAATCCGACACTTGGAGGATAGTGATGCAGTTGATTCTATTGGAACGTGTTGATGGTCTAGGAAATGTTGGTGATGAAGTAAGCGTGAAGGCTGGTTATGGCCGTAACTTCTTGTTGCCACAGGAAAAGGCTATTGTTGCCAATGATGGCAACCGTAAAGTTTTTGAACGTCGTCGTACGGTGCTTGAAGCCAAGCATCAGGATGAGTTGGGTAAAGCTCAAGCAACAGCTACGAAGTTGGCTGGCATTGAATTGTCTGTGATTCGTGCAACATCCGATGGCAAGAGCCTATATGGTTCTGTAACAAGTAATGACTTGGCTGGTTTGTTGGCTGATGCGGGTTATGAAGTTGCACGTCGATTTATTTTGTTGGATGAGCAAATCAAGACGGTTGGCGAACATGCTTTCCGTGTTCGTTTGCATCCAGATGTTACGGCTAGCTTGTCTATTAAGGTTGAAGCTGAAAGCCTGTAAGCTTATATGAGGTTACATATGCGTAGGGATTCTTTGAATACTGTGGAATATTTACTTCTAGTATTGAAAGAGCCCTGCGCGTATAACGCAATAGCGAGTGCCTCAATATGTTTGAGTAATCCACCCCGTGGACTATAACACCACACATTCAGAACCTGGTTTGCGTGAGCGGATTCCACCGCACTCGTCGGATGCAGAATGTGCCGTGTTGGGTGGTGTAATGTTGGATCCTGAGTCGTATGAACGACTCGAAGGTATGCTTCTTTCTGAACATTTCTATGTCGAAGCGAATCGCAGAATTTTTGCTTGTATTGAAGATCTTGTAGCACGTCATCGTCCAATTGATGCACTGACCATTAAAGACCAAATGACCAGCAATAATGATTTGGATAGTTGTGGTGGCGAAGAATACTTGGGCAAGCTGGTGACTTCTGTTCCGACAGCCGCAAATGTTCGTTATTATGCCCAAATTGTGCGTGAGCGCGCAGTTTTAAGACAACTTCTTTCTGTATGTGGCGGCGTATCGCAAGATGTTTATGAAGATACGGCGCGTGAGGTTGGCGATCATCTTGATCAGGCGGAAATGCGTGTCTTGAATGTTGCAGAAGCCTTTAATCAGTCACGTCCGAGCTTTAATAAAATTGGCAGCCTTATGGCTGATGCTTATAATGAATTACAAGAACGTTATAAAAATCAGCAGGCAGTGACGGGTGTTTCCACAGGCTTTAAAGATCTTGATGAAATGACTGCGGGTATGCAACGCGGTGATTTAATTATTGTTGCAGGTCGCCCTTCGATGGGTAAAACCTCTTTTTCTATGAATTTGGCACAAAATGCCGCGATTCGTTCCAATGAACCGCAAGTGGCGGCTATTTTTTCTTTGGAAATGGGTGCAGAGCAGATTGCCATGCGTATGTTGGCAGTGGAAGCACGTGTGGATATGGGGAATTTACGTACAGGGCGCTTTAGTGCAGATGATTGGCGTAAGTTGGCAACGGCAAGTGGTTCATTGGCAGAGGCTGAGATTTTTATTGATGACACGCCATCTATTTCTGTTTTGGAAGTACGAGCCAAGTGCCGACGTTTGAAGCGTGAAGCCAAACGTCTAGATTTGGTGCTGATTGATTACTTACAATTGATGTCTGGCAGGGCAGGCGCAGACCGTCGCGATCAAGAAATATCTGAGATTACGCGTTCTTTAAAAGGTTTGGCAAAAGAGTTGGATGTGCCCGTGATTGTATTGTCACAGCTAAACCGTGCTGTTGAAAGCCGAGCTGATAAACGTCCGATGATGTCTGATTTGCGCGAATCTGGTGCGATTGAGCAAGATGCCGATATTATCATGTTTTTGTATCGTGATGAGGTGTATAATAAAAAGCCTGAGAATGAAGGTTTGGCAGAGCTGATTATCGCCAAGCAACGTAATGGTGCGACAGGTACGGTTGGTTTAACATTCTTGGCGAAATACACGCGTTTTGAAGATCGTGCGAAGGGCGAAGCCTTTTAGTTTTAAGGACATATATTGTCGGTTAAAGTACCGATTCGGCAATGGCATCAGCCAAAGGAATACCCGACTCAGCGAGCTGCAATTGTTGCCCATGCCAGATGAGTTTGTTGTCATTCAACCATGCTTCTAAATCGCTTTGAAAATATGCTGTGATGTCTTGCTGAAAACGGTTTTCAAACCATCTATTATCAATACCGCCTTTGCGGCGTAATCCCACCCATACAGCTTCGGCTGCTGCTTGTTGCAGAGCAAGTGATTCATCACTGTTGATGGCAGAGCCTGTTTGTATGGCTTGGGTGGTATATTTTTCGGGTGTGCGGGTATTGCTGTAGCGATATGTACCACCGTCCTTCATGTCCCACTTGCCTGAAGCTCCAGCACCAATGCCGATATAATCATGGTAGAGCCAATAACCATCATTATGGCGGCAGTATTTATTGGATTTGGCGAAATTGGATATTTCATAGGCTTCATAACCAGCTTTTGCCAATGTCTCACGTGTGCTGTGGAAGAATGCTAGGGATGTTTCATCATCGGGTAATTTATAAGGTGATGAAGCATGGCGTGCTGCCAGTTTGGTATGCGGCTCGACGGTGAGTTGGTAGCAGGATAGGTGCTCAGGCTTGAACTGTAGGGCTGCATCTAATGTTTGCAGCCATTGTTCTAGGCTTTGCTCAGGTAATCCATACATGAAATCTAGGTTGATATTATCAAAACCAGCCTTGCGCGCAGCATCAAAAGCCTGATATACCTCGCTACTATCGTGAATACGCTCAAGCCATGTTAATTCTTTTGTATCAAGGCTTTGCACGCCCATGGATAAGCGATTAATACCAGCGTTGAAAAAACCTTGAAAGGCTTGCATATCGACAGTGCCAGGATTGGCTTCAAGGGTGATTTCAATATGATTTTCAAAACCAAACAAGTGTTGTGCATGCTCTAAGACGTTGCCAATCAAGCTTGCAGGGGCAAGCGATGGTGTGCCTCCACCAAAAAAAACACTGTGTAGTTGTCGATTTTGAAAAGGTTCTTGTTTTGAGCAATATTCAAGTTCGGCAATCAAGGCTTGCTCATAAGCCTGCCAATCGGGTTGGGTGCGAACATGGGAATTGAAATCACAGTAATGACACTTGTGAATGCAATAAGGGATATGAATGTAAAGCTGGAGCGGGCTTTGCTGCATGCTTAGAGCAGGGCAATCTCAAAGTGTTCAGGGTCGAGCTGTATATCACTTTTTAGAGCGATTTGTTTGCCCAAGAATTCCTCTAGACGTGTTACTTGCTCGCTTTCTTCGCCCAGCAACACATCAATTAACTTGGGGTGGGCAATAATCATCAGCTTTTCACATGGATAAGCGCGGGCTTCAGCCACGACCTCACGAAATAATTGATAACAAATCGTTGTTGGGCTTTTGGTATGACCAACACTTTCACAGCGTGAGCATTCACTTAATAGGGTGCGTCCCAATGAGTCTCGAGTACGTTTTCGGGTCATCTCTACCAATCCCAAGGATGATAATTGTACAACATTGGTTTTGGTTTTATCACGTGTAAGGGCTTCTTCGAGAACTTCTAACATGCGCGTTTTATTTTCTTCTTCTTGCATGTCGATAAAATCGACCACAATAATACCACCAAGATTGCGTAGGCGTAGTTGATGTACAATTTCATGCACAGCTTCAAGGTTGGTTTTAAAACCAGTCTCTTCCATGCTGCGAGAGCGCACAAAGGAGCCAGAATTCACATCAATAGCAATCAAAGCCTCAGTTTGCTCAATAACAATATGCCCACCAGATTTGAGCGAAACCTTGCGTTTTAAAGCGCGATTCAACTCTTCTTCCACACCATAGACATCAAAAATAGGGCGATCGCCTGGATAATAATATAACCGTTTGGCAACTTCAGGCATAAAACTTTGTGCGAACTTTTTCATGCTTTGATAGGTTTCTTTGGAATCGATATGAATTTTTTGTACTTCATCATCAACATAATCACGCATCACACGCAAATGCAGGCTAAGTTCAGCATGAATCACAGAACCTGTAATCGTATTTTTGCTGCGTTTTTCAATATCGCTCCACAGACGTATCAAAAAATTCAAATCATCCTGCAACTCCTCTTTACTATGCCCTTCTGCAACGGTGCGAATAATAAGCCCAGCATTGTCAGGGCGAATATCATGGCCAATGGCAAGCAGGCGTTCACGCTCTTTTTGCCCTTCCATACGGCGTGCAATACCCACATGTTCAAGCTCAGGGAGATAAACCAAATAACGACCTGCAAGGCTTAATAAGCTGGTTAAGCGTGGCCCTTTGGAGGAAATAGGATCTTTGGAAACTTGAACCAAAATATCCTGCCCTTCACGAACCAAAGTATTGATTGGTGGAATCACACGGCGGCGTGACGGCTCGCTCTCGCTCTCATCACTTTCGTCGCTACTTTTCTCAACTTCAGGGTTATCATCTTCCAAGGGCTCTGCTTCAGGCGCAGCAATATCGCCTGCATATAAAAAGCCTGACTTATGCATACCAATATCAACAAAAGCAGCCTGAATGCCTGGCAAAACACGTTGTACACGGCCTTTGTAAATGTTGCCTTTTAAACCACGCTCGCGTTCACGTTCAATATAGACTTCTTCAGCCAAGCCATTTTCAATGCGCGCAATGCGTGTTTCAAAAGGCGTTGTGTTTACCAGTAGTTCGGTGCTCATAATGATAGCTCCAATTTTTTTAACATCTTTAAGGTTTGGGTGACAGGCAGTCCAATCACATTATCCAATGGCCCATCAACGCGCGTAATAAAGCTCGCAGCACCAGCTTGAATGGCATACGCTCCTGCTTTATCCAAAACATCATTGTGCGCCAAATAAACATCCAATTCGCCATCATGAATATCGCGAAACTGAACATGTGTGATAACAGATTCAGTAAGAATATTGTCGCCCAATCGCACACACACAGCTGTTAATACGGACTGTTGTTGCCCTGATAATTGTTGCAGCATCTGCTTGGCATGTACCAAATCATCTGGTTGCCCCAATGCTTCGCCATGCAGGGATACCAGTGTGTCGGCAGCAATGATAGGGCGATTTGTTATAGGACAAGCTTTGGCTTTCTCTTGGCATAAGCGCATAACCATAGCAGCCACACTTTCATTGTTTAAGGGCGTTTCATCAATATGGCTAGGCATGACTTCGACTGCTAAGCCTGCACATTGTAATAATTGCAGGCGACGTGGTGATTTTGATGCGAGAATAACTTCCATGAGCCAATGCTAACCCAGTAAAGCTTGTGTTGCAGCGAGTAGAGCTGGAGCGGCCGTTTCGGTACGCATAATACGTGTGCCAAAGGTGAGTGTTTGAAAGCCTATCGTTTGCAACATGGCAAGATCATCATGGCTCCAGCCGCCTTCAGGACCTACGGCAAAAGTGATGGCAGAAGCTTGGCTTAGTGTATCGCGAATTTCTGTCCATGGCTTGGCTTGATGCGGGTGTAAAGCAAAGGATTGCCCTATGCACTGAATATCACTTAATCGACTGCGCCAGTGTAGTGTGGGTATTTGTGTGCGTTCGCTTTGCTCGGCTGCCTCAATGATAATGCGTTGCCAGCGTTCTAATCGCTTTTCTAGTTTAAGGCCTGCTAATTTGAGCGTGGTACGTTGGCTATTGGCAATTTGAAAGCTGGTAGCACCCAATTCCGTGCCTTTTTGTAAGACAGTTTCAATTTTTTCACTTTTATTGGCGCACTGAACAATGTGAATAGGAAGGCTAAGCTCCCTTGAAATATCGTGAAATTTCTCGACATGACAGCTAACTAGCTGCTTGGATAATTTGTCAATTGAAGCTTGATACTCACCGCCTTGTCCATTGAATAGGGTGAGAGCATCGCCTTCGTGCAAGCGCATAACATGGCGCAGATAATGTCCCAAATCATCACTGAGGGTGATGCTTTGCTGTTTGGATAAATCTTGATCGGTATAAATGCGACAATGTGCCATAGGGCGGATTGCATAGAAAAGTTGCAGTATAAGCAAGCTTGAAGACGAGGGTTATGAAACTTGACCATATTTGGTCTGGCTTCATGATGCGGATATGTTTTCAATGCAATGGGATAAACAAGCGTGGTGTCCAGTTCGTGAATGGCAACTTGCCAATATGGAACTAGATAAAAACACGTCATCGGTACTTACCGTCACAACTTCTTTAACACGTTTTTTAGAGCGGCATTTTCGTATGCTGCTTACGGTGCAATTACATGAACAATTTTTGGATAAAGCAACAGCCGCTGAGGCGGAGTTGCTGGGTTGTGAGTGTGGCTCGCCAGCACTGCGCAGGCAGGTGTCATTGTTACATCGTGGCTCGGTGATGTTTGATGCGGAATCGGTATTGCCACTAGAAGGTTTGCCCAAAGCCCTTATGGAAGAGTTGCAAGCTGGTAAACGCCCATTAGCAAATTTATTGTTGGATCAGGGTTTGTCTCTTGCGCGTTCTGATTTGAGCGTGGTAAAGGTTGAAAGCGGGGCTTGTGCAGGTCATTGGGCGCGCCGCTCAGTGTTGCGTTCGGCAAGTGGCACGCAAGCTTTGGTGGTGGAAGTATTTCAGGCTGAATTTTGGTCGCGCCTACAGCGTTTAACAGGGCAAAAATAGGCATGAAATTATCCCCTATTGGTGCTTGGCAGGACTGGTTGAGGCTGATGCGGGTGGATAAACCTATCGGTTATTATCTACTTTTATGGCCGACTTTATGGGGTTTGCTCGCGGCATCGCACGGGCAACCAACATGGTTAAATGTTTGGGTGTTTGTTGGGGGGGTTATCTTGATGCGCTCGGCAGGCTGTGTGATCAATGATTTTGCAGATCGCAAGCTAGACCCGCATGTAGAACGCACCAAACAACGCCCCATTGCCGCTGGTTATATTGCTGCGGGGGCAGCTTTATTGGGCTTCTTCTTGATGTTAATTGTGGCTTTTGTATTGGTGTTGCAAACATCGCTATTGGTCATTGAGCTAGCTTTTGTTGGTGCTGCTTTGGCAGCTTTTTACCCCTTTATGAAACGTTACACCTATTTTCCACAAGCTTGGTTGGGTATGGCGTTTGGTTGGGGGACTGTGATGGCGTGGGCGGCTGAAACAGGCGGTGTATTGGATTCTCCTATTCCGTGGTTGTTGTTTGTGGCGAATGTTTTTTGGTCGCTTTCTTATGATACAGCTTATGCTTTGGGAGATCGCTCGGATGATTTGAAAGTTGGTGTGAAATCAACAGCGATTTGGTTTGGTGAAAAGGCAGTTTTTGCGATTATTGCTTTGGCTGCTGTGGTGATGTTGTTGTTGGGCGTGGTTGCTTGGCAATATGGCGCGGCAGTACAGACGGGCTGGTTTTTGGCTGCAATATACCAATTTTATATATGTCGAATACTTTGGCAGCGTGGTGAGCCTTGGGGTTTTGACTTCTTTTTAAAGTCACATTGGGTGGGGCTATTATTTTGTCTGGGGTTTCTTTTTAGTTCTTATTAGTCTTGAATATTAAGCTTTTGGTGGCAGTAGAAGTTGGGTGCGTGATGAAACGCCATAGTGTTTTAAAATGACGGTAACATGGGCTTTGACTGTCGCTTCGGTAATACCTAATTCATAGGCAATTGCCTTGTTTGAAAGACCCGAACATATTAATGTCATTACTTCACTCTGTCTTATGGTTAATCCCAATTCTATAAAATCATTGGTATTTACTGTTAAGTGAGTTGGTATTTTTGCATCGTAGAGTTCAGGAGGGATGTAAATGCCACCAGCAAGGATTAATTTGATAGCACTAAGGAGAACGGCTGTAGGTGTTGTCTTTGGAATAAAGCCGTGCGCACCCGCATCCAGAGCTTGTTGCATGAGTTTAATATCGTGGCTAGCAGAGAGAACGGCGATGGCAAGGGTTGGGTGATGATTTTTTATTTCGATAAGTAAATCTATGCCACTACCATCAGGAAGCCCATGATCTAAGATGATAAGATTCAGCTTGTCATGTTTCTCCGATATGGTCTTACTCGCAGATTCTACTGAATTTGCCTCTGAAACAATAGATACCTGAGAAAGCTCTAGTAGGGAATCTGCTAGTACATGCCTGTATAAATCCTGATCTTCCACAATAAGAATATGCATCTGCCAATTTCACATCTAATGGACTGTCTATGCAATACATTATAAGTCGTACGACCTATGTCTAATTTGACTTTTACTCAGCCTGATTAGCATAACGCTGCTTATTAAAGTTGTGTTAGCGGGAGGGATTTTGCCCATTCATATAATAGATGATGAAATCAGTATTGCTGAATTTATAGCTGAAGTGCTTGAAGAGTATAGTAAAAAGATACGATGTTTTTGTAATGCTGAAGAATATCTACTGTATATGAACTCAGAGGCTTGGTTTGAGCCTAAGCTTATTATTTCCGATGTTAAGATGGGTGGAATGAATGGCTTTGACCTTATACAAACTATTCGTACTAAGGGGTTACAGGCAAAAGTTATTGTAATGAGTGGTTTTAATGAGCATGAGAATAAAGTTTGCCATGAAATAGATTGTATGCTTACTAAGCCATTTCACCCTGATAAATTGCTTGCAGTGGCTTCGCAGTTGTTGAATCGAAATATAGACTTTTAGAGTTGCTTGTTCCACAGCTTGAGAGTAATGTGATGCTTTCATTGCACCTTCATGTTTGATGCTTATACTTCACCATTCCACGGGGGCGACTGGTTTCGACGAAGATGCTGAACCCTTTGGTGCATGTCGGGTAGGTACGCCCGTTACCCAGGCCACTTGCAATAATTGCAAACGACGAAGTAGAACTAGCTTACGCTGCGTAAGTTACCCTGATCTTGAGGTGTCCATCCATTAGGAAACCAGGGCAATTTAGATGGAATCGCTATCCGAAGATGTTGACTCGTGTCGCCGGAGGTTAAAAAGTAACGAATCGACCTGTTGGATGTCTTGTCTGTTCAACTTCCTTCAGGTGCTATTTGAATAGACTAAACATGTAGATCCATTGGCTGATGGTTTTCGGACGTGGGTTCGACTCCCACCGCCTCCACCAATTTAAGCTCCTGATTTATCAGGGGCTTTTTTTATTGCCAGTTGTAATATGTAACTACTTTTAATTTCCTAAATCCCCTTATATTATTAAAGGTTTTTAATGTAAATTCTTGACCGTTATAAAGGCTGCTGTTAGAAACGCGGCTCGCAGATTTAGTCTGTGGCGATATACAGCTGGGGTGCTTATAT
>JALUXZ010000092.1 GCA_027018935.1 Mariprofundaceae bacterium | reverse complement strand
AACGGTGCGCAAGTGTGAATACATAACATGGTTATATCTCCGCTGAAGTCTAGGATCAATGGCATTAAATTCAGTGTCATACTGAAATATTATACAGTAATATCAATAAGTTAAAACATATTTATGTGATATTCTAAGCCTGAACTAGTCAACTCATTTTGCCCATATTAACCACAATAAACTTGTGTAGACACCTATGGTCTTTGAGTTGTTTATCAAACTTTGACAAAGCGAAGTAAAGCCATGCGAAAAAGGCTATTGCTGATATTTGAATTAGCAACTCAATAAATTCGAATGACACTTACACCCTCCATTATAGATTCAATATTAGCCTAACGAGTAATCACCTTGAAGAAAGCAGAGGTTAGCTTAAGTAGCGATACCTACCATCCTAAATATCGCATTATAGAATCAGTCTTTATCTGATAGTTGGTTTTTAATTCCTGCATCATCCACCAAATGCTTGGGTAGTTCCTTCTTTGTTTTACCCGCAAGCACACCCAATGTTGCAATTTGGTTGATAACATTTCCTCGACCCGATTTGATGCGATCCAGTGCCGTGCCATAAGCCGTTTGAGCTTGATCCAAGCGGCTGCCAACTTCTTCAAAGGCTTTGACAAAGTCCACCATCTTATCATGCAACTTACTGGCTCTATCAATCAACTTAACCACATTTTCACTTTGTCGTTCATAGCGCCAAAGCTGTTCAATAAGCTTTAATGTAGCATATAAGGTGGAAGGTGTAACCACAGCCACGCGCTGCTCAAAAGCTGTTTCAAAAATGCTACTATCCGCTTCAATTGCCATCAAATAAGCACCTTCAATCGGCATAAACATCAATACATAGTCGGGGGAATGTACATTGGGCAGATGATCATAACGCTTACCTGACAAGCCCTGAATATGCGTTTTCATACTTCTTAAGTGTGCGCTGAGTGCTACCTTTCGCTCCGCATCACTACTGGCAGAGACTGCACGTTCATAATCCGTCAAAGAAACTTTAGAATCAATAATCACCTGCTTATCACCTGGCATATATACCACCACATCAGGGCGCAGACGCTTACCATCTTCACTTGTAAATGATTGCTCACGTGCAAACTCATGCCCTTCACGCAAGCCAGAAGTCTCCAAAATGCGTTCCAAAATCATTTCACCCCAATTGCCCTGCGCTTTACTCTCACCTTTTAATGCCTGCGTTAAGTTCAATGCATCCGCACTCATTTGTTGGTTTAAATCTTTAAGCTGTGCCAAATGCTCCCTAAGTGAAGCGCGCTCTTTACTATCATCGGTATGAATTTCATCCACACGTTTACGAAAATCACCCAACTGCTCCCGCATCGGTTTTAATACTTCATCCAAACTATTGCGGTTTTGCTGATCAAAAACCCTGCCCTTTTCTTCAAAAATTTGATTGGCAAGGATTTTAAACTCATTGCCCAGTTTAGACTTTGCCTCATTAAGTAATTCTAGCTTTTCAATCGACGATTTACGCTCTTCTATCAACCTTGTTTCAAGCTTAGCCATATCTGTTTTATAATCAGATAGCTTGGCATTCAAATCATTGATCATTGCAGCTTTTTCAGAGAGTTGAATGGTCAAGCTTTTAACTTCTTTTTCGGCATGCCGCACACATTCATTTAACGAGGCCTGGCTAATCATTTGTGTGGTCAAATCTTGCATATGTATATCAATCAATTGCTTTTGCCCGACAATATCCTCTTCAAGCTCTTGAATGCTTTGATTTAAGGTTGAAATAACCTTCTTTTGACGCTGATATTGCAACCACCACAAAACCATCATAAGTAATAATATAATAGAAAAAAACATCATATTTTGATCAACTTCAAACATATACTGACACCTTGCCCACAATAAATAATCTCATCACTTTAACAAAAAGTAAAAAATCAACAACTATGTCCCGCAATACTATAAAATAAGGGCACCTATTCAGCATAGTTATAAATGAGTTCGTATCTGTTAAAACAACATGCTTTAAATAGACGTATCATATTGCATATTATCTTCAAGCAAATCAGATGAGGCTTGCGATGCTGGCGAGAGGATTTAGAGTCATCGCCTAATACTATGAAAATCTAAATCTATCGAACGTAGATGAAGAAAAAATATAAAGGAATACCATGTCATTTCACCTACCCCCTATGATCCTATCTGGCAAAGAAGTGCTACCTCTTATCGAAGGAGGTAAAGGTGTTGCTGTTTCGAACGGTCAAACAACGGGCGCATGGGCAAAGGCTGGTGGTGTGGGTACTTTTTCGGCTGTAAATGCCGATAATGAAGATGAGCACGGCAATGTGATTCGTACAGTTTATCATGGTAAAAGTCGCAAAGCACGCTTTGAAGAGTTGGTTTCACAGGGTATTGCTGGTGGCATCAAACAAGCACAAATCGCCCATGAAGTTGCCGAGGGTAATGGCCGCATTCATATGAATGTATTATGGGAAATGGGTGGTGCTGAACGTATATTAAAAGGCGTTCTTGATGGAGCCAAAGGTCTTATTCATGGGGTAACATGTGGTGCTGGCATGCCTTTTAAACTCGCACCATTGGCTGCTGCTTACAATGTACACTACTACCCTATTATTTCATCAGCCCGTGCCTTTCGTGCACTATGGTTGCGCTCGTATAAAAAACACCCTGAATGGCTGGGTGGCGTGGTATATGAAGATCCTTGGTTGGCTGGTGGTCACAATGGACTATCCAATTCAGAAGATCCAAACAAACCACAAGCTCCCTACCCTCGTATCGTAGAATTGCGCCAAACCATGAATAAATTTGGTTTAAATGAAGTGCCTATTATCATGGCTGGTGGTGTATGGTTTTTACGTGAATGGTCTGATTGGCTGAATAATGATGAGATTGGTCCTATCGTATTCCAATATGGCACGCGTCCACTATTAACCCAAGAAAGCCCTATTTCTGATGTCTGGAAACAACGTCTCTTAAACTTAAAAGAAGGCGATATAAAGTTAAATAAATTTTCGCCAACAGGCTTTTATTCATCTGCCATTTACAATCGTTTTCTACATGAGCTCTATGAACGCTCTGATCGCGAAATTTCTTTTATGGATCATGCATCGGGTGATCATAGTGAAATGTTTACATTCGGCGTGCGCAATAAAGAGGTATATATCACCAAAGGTGATGCTCAAAGTGCAAAGGAGTGGATCAAAGATGGTTTTAGCAAAGCTTTGCTAACACCTGATTCAACATTGATTTTTGTCGATCAGGATAAAGCCCAAGAGATTCGCCAAGATCAATTGGATTGCATGGGTTGCCTATCACAATGTGCCTTTTCTAACTGGGCTGCCAATGATTTAGGCACAACTGGTAGAAAAGCTGACCCTCGCAGCTTTTGTATTCAAAAGACCCTTCAATCTGTTGCCCATGATGGCGAACTTGAACACAACCTTATGTTTGCAGGGCATGCAGCTTATCGCTTTGGTACAGATCCTTTTTATAAAAATGGTTACATCCCAACAGTGAAAGAGTTGGTAGATCGAATTGCGACAGGTGAGTAAACAAATAATATAAGGAAGTACGTGACACTCATGCAGCCACAATTTCAGGCATTTTTCAAACCTCTTCTTGGTGCCTTGCGAGATTTGGCTCCGATTGTTTTGGTGATTGTCATCTTCCAACTATTTGTCTTGCATCAAGCTATTCCCAACTTACCAGCCATGTTAACGGGTTTTGTTTGTGTGCTATTTGGTTTGGCACTGTTTATCCAAGGCTTAGAGCTAGCTTTATTCCCCATGGGCGAAAAGCTGGCTTATTCATTTGCCAAAAAAGGTAGTTTGTTTTGGCTTTTATTATTCGCATTTTTACTTGGTTTTGGTACCACCATCGCTGAACCAGCCCTGATTGCCATCGCAGGAAAAGCTGCCGATATTGCAGCCCAAGCACAGTTAATTGGCTCCAGTGAAGCTGATAAGTCCTCCTATGCCAATGGTTTACGTTTAAGCGTCGCTCTATCTGTCGGGTTGGCTATTTTTCTTGGTGTATTACGCATTTTACGTGGCTGGTCATTACCCGTTATGATTATTGGCGGCTATTTAATGGTTCAACTGCTTACACCATTTGCACCCAAAGAAATCATCGGTATTGCCTATGATTCAGGCGGTGTTACCACCTCTACGATTACTGTGCCACTTGTTACAGCATTGGGTATTGGTCTTGCCTCTTCCATTGCGGGGCGAAATCCTATCATTGATGGCTTTGGACTTATTGCATTCGCATCATTAATGCCAATGTTGTTTGTCATGATATATGGCATGATTGTATTACCATGAGCGAGTTTCTAATACTACTTGGCACAACAGTTTGGCGTACAGTTTGGGATGTCATGCCCATCATTCTCACGCTTTTCTTTTTTCAATACATTGTTTTAAAACAACCCATTGCTCGTATTTCACAGGTTATCAAAGGTCTGTGTTTTGTTATTGTTGGCTTGGCTCTTTTTCTTGTCGGCTTAAAAGAAGCCATCTTTCCACTTGGCGATACCATGGCAAAACAGTTAACCGATCCTGCATTTCTATATCCTGATGGCATCATTGGTGACTACCTTTGGTCAGACTATGGCTGGGTCTATCTATTCGGTTTTTTTATTGGTTTTGCCACCACATTTGCCGAACCAGCATTGATTGCAGTTGCCTTAAAAGCCCAAGAAATTTCAGCAGGTTCTATTTCTGCATTTGGTTTACGCATTGCCGTAGGGCTTGGTGTAGCAACTGGCGTAGCCATTGGTTGCTTGCGTATTGTTACAGGAGGCCCTTTGTGGTCATTTATCATGGTTGCTTATATTATCGTCATTATTCAAACATTCTTCGCATCCAAAACAATAATTCCTTTGGCATATGATTCAGGCGGCGTAACCACTTCTACTGTCACAGTGCCTTTATTGGCAGCACTTGGATTGGGATTGGCCAGCACAACTCCTGGTCGCAGCCCCATGATTGATGGTTTCGGGCTGATTGCTTTTGCCAGCGTCTTCCCGATTATCAGTGTTTTATTCTATGCCCAAGCCTCATCTTGGATTGAATATCGTCAAAAGAACAAGGAGAAAGCATGAAATTTAAACTAATTATTGCCTTTATTGAAAATACCAAAACCGATAAAATTATGCAGGCTGCACGCGATGCTGGAGCCACAGGCGCAACAATTGTATCTGATGCTAGAGGTGAAGGCCTTAAACCTCAGCATACTTTTTTTGGGCTTAACCTTGAAAGCCAACGCAATATGTTGATGTTTATTGTCGAAGAACATCTAGGCAGAACCATTCTTGAAAAAATATCTGAGGTGGGCGGTTTTAAGAAAACACCTGGTAGCGGCATCGCTTTTCAAATTAATATTGAAGATGCGGTAGGCTTAGAGACTCAAATTCTTGCTATTGAAGAGGGCATGAAGAAAAGCACATAATCATTGGTGATGCAAAGCTCGCAACAAACCTTCGGCTTTGTGCTCTGTTTCAACACGCTCTTTTTCAGGCTCTGAATCTGCCACAATACCAGCTCCAGCAGCCCAATGTAACTCATCACCATCATGCCAAAATGTGCGAATTAAGATATTCATATCAGCACTGCCATCCCATGCGATATAACCAATACTACCTGTATATGGGCCACGTGCCTGATGCTCTAATGCATGAATAATTTCCATACAGCGCACCTTTGGGCAACCTGTAATCGTTCCACCAGGAAACATCGCCTGAAACAAATCAACCACATCATGCCCTTCTGCCAAGCGTCCGCGAACATTGGAAACAATATGCTGTACTGTTGAATATTGCTCAATCGTCATATGCTCATTCACTTCAACACTGCCAGGCACGCAAACATGCCCCAAATCATTACGCTCTAAATCAACCAGCATGATATGTTCAGCACACTCTTTGTCTGAAAGTAACAATTCATCACGCAACACTGCATCCTCATCACCTTCACTGCGTCGCCGAGTGCCAGCAATCGGGCGCGTTTCTGCGATACCATCCGCAGATAATGAAAATAAGCGCTCAGGCGAAGCCGATATGATGGTTAAATCATCAGCCTGCATAAAACACGAAAAAGGTGCGGCATTTACACGCCGTAAATGTTGATAAAGTGTCATTAATTGCTGCTTATCGAAGTCCATATGCCAAAAGCGCGCAATATTCGCCTGAAAAACATCGCCCGCACGAATATATTCTTTCACTTTTTCTACTGCCTCGCAGTAATCATCAGAGGTTTCATAAACACCTGATGTAACAAGCTCATCAGAGCTGGTTACACAACTCATGCCATCCAATAAACATTCAATCTCATCGAGTTGTTGCTCACTGATACGGGATGCCAAATAAACTGTATGGCATGCACTATCAAAACAAATGCTCCATTCAGGTTCATGTAACCACAATAAACCCTTGGGCGGTGCTGTTTTAGATGCTGGTAAATTTTCCAATACACCACACACCTCATAAGAAGCATAAATGAGCTGTTGAATCGCGGGGAAATCGCAACAAGCAGGTTGTATACACCCCTTCCAAATATCAAAGAACACTTCTGCATCATCACCTTGCTGTAACCATGTAGAAACACCAGCTTTTGACACTAAAAATTGTTTTCCAGCACCCTTTGGATCTTCAAGAATGGCACAAAAATTCTCCTTAAATGAAAAGAACACCTCATTTGCATGAAGTGTTCTTTTTAAAATCCTTGTAAAAAGGGAAATATTTGTATCTTTATGTAAATCAGCTGAACTTTCGGACAATAACCGTTGCATTGGTTCCGCCAAAACCGAAAGAGTTTGATGCTGCAACATCAATAGCTACTTCACGCGCTGTATTTGCCACATAATCCAATGCACATGCTGAATCTTGATTATCCAAGTTAATGGTTGGCGGAACAATGCCATTGTGTACTGCCAATACTGAAAAAGCAGCTTCAATACCACCTGCTGCACCCAGTAAATGCCCAGTCATCGATTTACTTGAAGAAACCATCAATTTAGAAGCATGGTTACCAAACGCAGCCTGAATACCTTGTGTTTCACAAACATCACCCGCAGGTGTTGAAGTACCATGTGCATTCACATAATCAACATCTTCAGGGTTTAATTGCGCACGTTTTAAGGCAGCCTGCATACAACGAGCCCCACCTTCACCTTCTGGTGCAGGCGTTGTCATATGATAAGCATCGGCAGACATGCCGTAGCCAACCACTTCCGCAAGAATATTGGCTCCACGAGCTTTGGCTGTTTCAAGTGATTCGAGCATCAAAACACCCGCACCTTCACCCATCACAAATCCATCACGATCCTTATCCCAAGGGCGTGATGCTTTTTCTGGCTCATCATTGCGTGTAGATAATGCTCTGGCTGCTGAAAAACCACCCACCGCCAACTCACAAATACAACCTTCCGTGCCACCCGCCAACATAGCATCAGCATCACCACGGGCAATCATCTCAAATGCATCACCAATAGCATGGGTACCTGTTGCACAAGCCGTGACCGTCGCAACATTCGGACCTTTTGCACCCGTAAGCATAGACACCCAGCCTGAGACCATGTTAATAATAGTCATAGGAATAAAGAATGGGGAGATTTTACGCGCCCCACCTTTTTCATAAGCACGCATGGTCTTTTCAATGGCAGGCATACCGCCAATACCAGAGCCAATACCTACACCCACACGTTGAGCATTTTCTTCTGTGATTTCTAAACCAGATTGCTCTAATGCCATTTGCGCGGCAGCCACACCATAATGAATAAAGGTATCCATCTTACGTGCATCTTTCCGATTGATAAACGCGTTCACATCAAAATCACGAACCTCACCAGCAATGGTACAAGCCATGCCAGCCGCTTCCGCATCAAAATGCGTAATACGCCCTATGCCAGATTTTCCAGCGATAAGGTTTTGCCATGTTTTATCAGTGCCAGTACCAAGTGGTGTAACAAGCCCCACTCCAGTGACAACAACGCGTTGTGTCATATTACTCAGCCTTAGCTGCTACGTAATCGATAGCGTTTTGTACGCTTTGAATTTTTTCAGCATCATCATCTGGAATTTCAACGCCGAATTCTTCTTCGAACGCCATAACCAATTCAACTGTATCCAATGAATCAGCACCCAAATCATCAACAAATGATGAATCTGAATTGATTTCGCTTTCGTCAACATTTAGCTGATCAGCAACAATCTTAATAATTTTAGTTTCAATTTCTGCAGACATATATGTCCTCCCTATCGAATATGATGTGGCTTCTAAACATCGCTTTAAGCACTGTCAAGAATTTGCATCCCTCATCTTCTCAAACACACTGCCCAAATGGGCAATTCTTTCTTACATGTACATGCCACCATTCACATGTAACACCTGACCCGTGATATAACACCCTGAATCAGAAGCTAAAAATAATACTGCGGCGGCAATATCTTCAGGGCTTCCCAAGCGCCCCAAAGGTATCTGGCTAGTTAATGATGCATGGGCATCCTCGCCCAAATCAGCAGTCATATCAGTGGCAATAAAACCAGGTGCAATAGCATTCACGGTAATGTTACGTGAACCCACTTCTTTTGCCAATGAGCGTGTCATGGCATCAATGCCGCCCTTGGATGCACAGTAGTTCAACTGTCCAGGGTTGCCCATGGACGCGACCACCGATGAAATATTGATAATACGTCCTACGCGTGCTTTCATCATTGGTTTCAACACCGCTTGTGAGGCATAAAACACCGATGATAAATTGGTATCAATCACAGATTGCCAGTCATCAGCCTTCATACGCATCGCAAGACCGTCTTTGGTAATGCCTGCATTATTCACCAATACATCCAAACGAGAAAATTGTTTCACTACAGCCTGAATAAATGCTTTCACAGCATCTGCATCGGTTACATTCACAACATGTGCAGAAACTTCTCCACCGTGTACCAGCAATTTCTCAGCTGCAGCATTCACTGTTGCTTCACGCGTCGCACAAATCGCTAAATCATATCCAGCTTTGGCAAGTGTTTCTGCTACTGCAAAACCAATACCACGGCTTGCCCCAGTAACAACTGCAACGGGTCTATTAGCACTCATTATTGTTTCACTCATGCTTGTACCGCCTTATCCATCAAATCGGGTGTAAATACAGATGCTACCGTAAGCTCTTTGTCTATACGACGCACCAAACCTGACAACACTTTGCCTGGTCCCATTTCAACTGCTGATGTAATGCCCTCAGCAGACATCTTCTGAACCGTTTCAGTCCAACGCACAGGTGACACCAATTGCTCCACCAAGGCAGTACGAATATCTTCGACATCATTTAATGCAACAGCACGTGCATTGCTCCACACAGGGCATACAGGCGTAGTTAATGTAGTGTTCGCTAACTTCTCTTGCATGGCATCTGCTGCTGCTTGCATCAACGGTGTATGCGAAGGCGCACTCACAGCCAGCGGCAACGCACGCTTGGCACCCGCTTCTTTAGCTGTAATCATCAAAGCTTCTACCGCAGCGCCATTTCCCGCTACAACCAACTGCCCAGGACAATTAAAGTTCGCAGCCCATACTTTACTCTCTGCGTTTGAAGAAGCGGCGCATAATTCCACTACTTTATCATCATCCAAACCAATAATAGCAGCCATTTTACCCACACCAGCAGGTACAGCTTGCATCATAGATTTCCCACGAAAAGCCACCAAAGCGACAGCATCATTAAATCTCAAAACATCCGCAGCAACCAATGCTGAATATTCACCCAAACTATGCCCAGCCATTTGTGCAGGCATAGCTCCACTGCGTGATTGCCATAAACGAAACAACGCTGTCGAAGCCGTTAATAGTGCAGGCTGCGTGTATTCAGTTTGATTAAGCTTGTCTTCGGCATCACCCAAAACCAAAGCTGCCATATCATAAGATAAAACATCCGAAGCTTCAGAAAATGCATCTTGTACAATGCTCTCCTGCGCCAAAAAGTCAGCAAGCATGCCTTTGGACTGAGACCCTTGACCAGGAAAAAAAAATGCCAAGTTTTCCACTAAATTTTGACTCACTATTTACTCCATCTCACAAGATTTGCACCCCAAGCAAAACCGCCAGCAAATGCTTCCAGTAACAACACTTGCCCTGACTCAAACTTACCTTGACGATACAAATGATTCAATGCCAATGGAACACTCGCTGATGATGTATTGGCATGTTGATGCACAGTCACTGCCATATGCTCTTCAGTCATCTGCATTTTTTTGGCAGTGGCTTTTAATATACGAATATTGGCTTGATGCGGAATCAGCCAGTCCACATCTTTTTTGTCCATGTTATATTTTTCAAGCACTTCACCAACCACTTCACTTAACTTGGTAACTGCTACACGAAACACTTCATTTCCTTTCATTTCTACAGCTGCAACGCCTGCTGCATCAACACTGAAATCAACTTTTTTACCAGGAGCATTGCCCTTATATTTATGTTCTGCCATCAATAAATTCCGATACGAACCATCACAATGCAAAACAGAACCAATCATACCACCCTTTTCTTCTTTGGCTTCCAATACGACAGCACCTGCACCATCACCAAACAACACGCAAGTATTACGATCTGTCCAGTCTACAATACGTGACATAGACTCTGCACCAATCAATAGCACGCGCTTAAACATCCCAGAGCGCATCATGCCGTCGACTTGCGCCAAGCCATAAACAAAGCCTGAACAAACTGCCTGAATATCCCAAGCAGGAAAATCTTTTCCACCCAATTTATGTTGTACAATACTAGCTGTAGAAGGGAAAATCATATCAGGTGTAGTCGTCGCGACCACAAGTGCATCAATATCATCAATACTGATACCCGCATCATGTAAGGCTTGTTTGGCTGCGGCTGCTGCCAAATCAGATGTTTGTTGACTTTCAGCAATAATATGTCTTTGTGTGATGCCTGTACGCTCACGAATCCACGCATCCGAAGTGTCCACCATCGTTGATAGTTCTTCATTGCTTAAAATTCGTTCGGGCAAATAACCACCAACACCAACAATATGGGTGTTTAAAATCATGACGCATCCGCCATTTGATTCATACTCTCAAGCGTACGTTCAATAAGCTTTGCTTCAACTTCACGAATCGCCACATCAATGGCACAGGCATAAGCATAAGCATCTGCAGAACCATGACTTTTCACAACAATACCATTCAAACCCAAAAGAGGTGCGCCATTATGCTCACTCGGATGCAGCGAATCTTTGACGCGCCGCAAAGCATTACCTGCCAACATAGCCCCCGCTTTAGCAATCACTGAAGAAGTCAGTTCACGTTTAATTTGTGTTAACATCAACTTTGCCAAGCCTTCCATAGACTTCAAAGCAACATTACCTACAAAACCATCACATACAACCACATCTACCTTATCTGTGAATATGTCTGTGCCTTCAACATTACCGATAAAATTCAAGTTTGATTCGCGCAAACGTGCTGCTGCGACTTTGATAACATCCGTACCCTTAATATCTTCAGAACCGATATTCAACAACCCCACTCTTGGCGATTCTACACCTTCTGCGGCTTGCAAATAACAACTGCCCATCACAGCAAATTGCACCAAATGCTCCGAAGAGCAATCTACATTGGCACCAATATCAAGAAAAAAAGTGCTGCCACCTTCCGCTGGAATCATCGATGATACTGCAGGTCGGTCAATGCCTGGTAGTGTTTTTAAAATAAACTTCGAAATCGCCATCAAAGCACCAGTATTACCAGCGCTGACCATGGCATCCCACTCACCATCACGCACGCTACGCGCTCCGACATGAATCGAAGATTGTTTTTTGCGACGAAGAGCTACGGCTGGCGGATCACACATCTCAATCACATCGACTGCGGGGATAATATCCACAACTTCTTCCAAGCCCTTTTCACGCAGCACAGGAAGCAGCACTTCTGGTTGCCCACAAATGCCGAATTTTACAGTTTTATTTTGCTTGGCGAGCACCTGAGCTAACGCATCAATCACAACATGAGGGGCATCATCCCCACCATGCCCATCGACTAAAATTCGGCTCATATTGGTCTCACCCATCGAAGGCATTAAGCTTCTGCTTTCTCAAGAACCTCACGGCCTTTGTATTGACCACAGCTCTGGCATGCATGATGTGGACGCATAGTCTCACCACATTCAGGGCATTCGCTCATTGCTGCAACAGTAACACCATCGTGAGAACGACGCATATTACGTTTTGATTTACTGGTTTTTCTCTTTGGAACTGCCATTTTACTTACTCCTGCTCATTAACTGATACTTCAAAATATATTCAATCAAGCATCAAATTTCATTTTTGCCAGTGCAGCAAAGGGGTTGTCATGCTTATCACCGCCACACTTACACTTATCATGATTGAGATTAACACCACAACCCTGACACAAACCTTTACATGAATCCTTACATATTACACACGGTTTCCATGCCAACCAAACTTCTTCACGCAAAACATCCACCAAATTCAACGTGCCTGGTGGCGAAACCACCTCAATATCTGCACGATCTTCCTCATCCATATCATGCTGTTCTTCAAACGCATAGCTGCGTCCAACATCACCTGTAACAGCCCATTCAAACTCACCCATACAACGATCACACTGACGCATCACAGAAACTGCCCACTTACCACGCAAAGTATAAATACCATACGCCTTTTGAACCAACCCCTGCCAATGGGCATCACTGCACACATTCATCAAAGCATTCACATCACCAGCATCTGCATCCATCAAAAACGCAGCAGAAACATCTATATCCCACGACTTTCCTGCCGCTGAAATATCCTGAAGATTAATACAAAGCTTATCTGACACACAGCCTCCACTCTGACCAAACGACCAAAGAAGGCGGCATTATGGTTATAGACTGGCTATGGTCAAGCACCCTGCACTGGATAAATAAAATTGCATCCACCTAGGTAAAAAATATAACCCCTCTTGGTAAAGTTTTGACAAATCATTCAAAAGCAGCTATTTCATAGTAGATTCCTTTATTAATAAAATGCAGTATAAGGATTTATATGCAACAAGGTACAAGCACAGAAGATGCAAATCGACTCATGGAGACCGTATCCTTTGAACTGGATACTGACCTTCGGCTGCACCCTCAAAAACTTGAACTTGGCAAAGCAGAGCTTTTAACGGATGCACTAACACTGCCGTTTACTGATATTGAAAAACGTTTAAGCCAATATGTTTCAGGCAGTTCAAAAGATGAAAAAATTCTACTTCAAAAAAGCATTAAATCCTATTTAGCGAAGCTTAACTCTAATCCACTAATTCCCTTGCATTACAGACTTAAAGTATTGGGAAGGTTTGAGCGTGAGTTAGAGTTATTTGATGCTGAAATGACTGCCGCAGTGCTCAATTCTCACAAAATCGGTGTTGACTTGGTTCGCAAAGCGGCTCGAAATGAACCTGCTTATTACCGAATTTTGGTAGATATGGTCTCTAACGCATTGGAACTAGCCGTTAAAATGTTACGTATTGGTCTTGAACAATACCAATCGCCAGCGGTACTTACAACCCGACAGGCCTTTGACCTCATGCGTCTTGGTCTTAGCGTCATTCCAGCCCTTAACAAAGCCGACAGCTCTGAAAAAAAACGTTTATTTCAAGCTGTCAGCAATCATGAAATGATGCGCATGTTGGATTTTTACAGTAAAACACCCCATGAACAACAAATTACTTGGCAAGAATTGCAGCATCATACCAATATTTTAGAACCATCTTTCTTGCGCAAAACAGATAAATCAATAAAAATGTCTGGTGACACTTTTATTATCACCTATTGCAGCCGCCCCAACGATGCTGCGAAAATTACATCTTCATTACCTGATGAAATCAACAGTGATGTGATTGTTATAGTTGCAGATCATTTTATTGAGCGTTTAATTACAGCCGTTGATCGTGTTGAAACCGTTTTAAAAAACCCAGCCCTACAGCGCAATGACTTACACACTGAGGAAGCATTACATGGTACTATTATTGGCGGCAATGCTATTTTAAATACTCTGCGTAGCCGTGATAGGAAAACTGAACGCCAAACATATGCAGGCACACGCTTGGTCATTGAATGGGATGCAGCAAAGGCATTCAAAGAAGCTCACGCAGCACAAATTTTGGATGAATATGAGTTTGCTCCATCCGATCATATGACACCTGAAACTTGGTCTATCACCGATATAAGCAAAAGCGGTGTGGGGTTAGAAAAGCTGGGCGATAAAGTTTCCACATCAGCAGTAAGTTCACTGGTTGGCATGAGCTGGATACCTCACAATAATGAACCAATGCTGGGGATTATTAGCTGGTTAAAAGAAGTAAAGGTTGGCGAGCAACGCATGGGCATTCACTTCTTCAAACAAGATTTTAAATTATACCAAGGCATGATTATGGGGGGCGCAACAGATGATACAACCATGTCGCGTAGCTGGCCTGTATTGGTTAAGCCTGGAAAACATTATCATGCTGCGGTATTCCCAGACTGTCGTATTTTTAAAAACATGACATTTATACTAAAGCAAGATGGTAAGGGAGCTTATTTCAAGGTTGTCGAAATCACCAAAGGCGGCACCAATTATTGCATCTGCTCCATCACACCTGCGCAAGATCTGAAAACCACGCAAAATTTTGATTTCAGTAGTTAAAGCTTCCTCAGAAAGTCGTTTGTTACATTTTTTTCCACCAAAGGGCACAAAGAGAGGTGCATGTGAAGGCAACAATCCCTGTTCAAGATGCGCCGAAACGTCATGTTTCAAAAGGTTGAGCGCAGTAACACGCGCCCTTTTGAAACATGTAAGTGAAGGAAACAAGCAGATTGCT
>JALUXZ010000091.1 GCA_027018935.1 Mariprofundaceae bacterium | reverse complement strand
CAACACATCAATAATTTGGGCTGCTGTAACATTCATTTCATTGCCAAGCTCAGAAGGGTCAGAGCGGAAATAACCATCATCATCCAATGAATCAATCAAGGCATGGGCTATCTTGCGTTCCTGCTCTTGCATGGGCTGACAATTGATTTGTTCATGTAAAGATTCGCCAAGGTTTAATTCTTCATGCCATTGCTGATCGCTATCCAACAAACCTTCACTACTTGAAACTGCATGCGATGATTCCCAGCGCCCATCATCTTGCCGCCACTCTTGCTCATCGGTACGCGTTTCAGATGCAGCGGCATCATTCTTTTCAGCCGCTAAGTCTTGCTCTTGTACATTCGGGTCAACTTCCAACAAAGGGTTGCTTTCCAAACAATCTTCAAGATATGTTTCAAGCTCCATCGAACTCATTGCCAAGACTTTTAAACTTTGGGTTAATTGCGGGGTAAGAGCAAGCCGCTGCCCTAACTTTTGAGATAAATTCGCACCTAACGGAGTGCCTGCCATTACGACAAAACCTCGTTTATATGAACTGATAAAAGAACTTTGATTTTAGCAAAAATATAAATCATATGCATCATGATTTATAGCAGTTTTGAAATATATCAGCAAGATATATTTTATAATCTAAAGCACCCAATCAGGTGCTTTCTTTGTTTTGCAAGGGTTTCAACATCTCTGCTAACTCACCATTGGCGTGCATCTCATTGATAATATCACAACCACCAACAAACTCGCCCTTAATATAAAGCTGAGGAATGGTTGGCCAATCTGCATAATCCTTAATGCCCTGACGCACAGCTGAATCCAAAAGCACGTTCACCGCCGCATATGGCACATCATACGAACCAACAATACTCGAAACTTGTTGTGAAAAACCGCACTGCGGCATTTGCGGTGTCCCTTTCATAAACAACACCACATCATTACCTTTTACGACACCATCAATTTGCTTCAATACTGTATCACTCATGATAACTCCATTACCTTCTTATTTAGCACGTGTTTTCAATGCTAGGGCATGCACTGCTGCGCGCATATTGTCACCCAACGCTGCATATACCATCTTATGTTGTGCAATGCGCGTCTTGCCTGCGAAGCTGGCTGACACCACTTCCATCTCAAAATGATCGTCGCCTGAATAACACGAAACATGAACTTCTGCATCAGGCATAGCCTCAAGAACCAATGCTTTGAGTGTATCAGGATGGATGGATTCAGTCATGAAATAAACCTGCATTCTTTGTAAATTTGGTGGGCTCACTAGGACTCGAACCTAGAACCAACCGGTTATGAGCCGGTTGCGCTAACCAATTGCGCCATGAGCCCGCATTGGAAGCCCGCAAGCTAGTCAGGCAAACCATACATGGCAATGTATGAACAATCGTTTTAACATCCGCCCATGAATCCAACAACTTTTTCCGAACTAAATCTTCCCAAGGCTTTATTACAAGGCATTGATGAACTTGGTTACACAGAGCTTACTCCTGTTCAACAAATCGCTTTACCACTGACTTTACAAGGAAAAGATGTTGCAGGGCAAGGTCGAACAGGTACGGGCAAGACCGCTACTTTTTTAATTACCATCTTCAACCACCTGCTTTCCAAGGAGCCGAAACAAGGCAGAACAGGGCAACATCCACGCGCTGTAATCATCGCACCTACCCGCGAATTGGTCATTCAAATCGGCGAAGATGCCAAAAAACTCGCCAAACACACCAATTTAAAACTACACACTGTGTATGGCGGTGTGGATTATGAAAAACAGCGCAAAGCCTTTGAAGATGGCGTGGATGTATTAATTGGTACACCTGGTCGCTTGATAGATTATCTGAAAAAACATTGTTACAGCCTAAACCGCACTGAAATCATGGTACTGGATGAAGCAGATCGCATGTTTGACCTTGGTTTTATCAAAGATATTCGTTTTATGTTGCGCCGCTTACCCAAGTATAACGAACGCCAATCCCTTTTATTCTCTGCCACCCTATCGCATCGCGTCATGGAGTTGGCATATGAGCATATGAATAACCCTGAAAAGCTGCGCGCTGAAGAAGGCGAATTAACCGCATCAGGCATCACCGAGTCACTGTATCACACAGCCATGGAAGATAAGGTTCCGCTGCTCATTCATCTATTGCGCCAAGACAATGTTGAACGCGGCATTATCTTTATCAATGAAAAACGTGATGGTGAACGTGTGGCACGCCAACTCGCACGCTATGGCTTTAAGGTCGGCATCCTTTCAGGTGATGTGCGGCAGAAAAAACGCATGCGTATTTTAGAAGATTTCTCACAAGCTAAATTGCATCTCTTAGTCGCTACCGATGTTGCCAGTCGCGGCATTCATATTGATGGTGTTACCCATGTATTCAACTACGATTTACCCGATGATGCTGAAAACTATGTGCATCGCATTGGGCGCACAGCCAGAGCAGGTAGTACAGGAACCGCCATCTCTTTTGCCTGCGAACGCTTTTGCTTTGGTCTACCCGATATTGAAATATATATTAAACGCAGTATCCCCGTTGAAGGTATCCCAGAAACAGCACTTGATATAGGCAAGCCCACACACCCCGAAGCCACTGCTGAAGGGCTAAAAAGCGAAGATCGCGCTGCGCAGCACGCTAAAAAACCTAACAATGCAGGAAGACCACGCCGCCCACAACGCCGTAAAAGTTAAAGCTATTGCAGCTGCTTAACCTCATTGATAAAAATTTAGGCTCTGCACCATGCAACAATAAAAAACCTGCATTCAACCACTGAGTGCATATTTTTTTAGGTGTCTCAGTAATGGCAGCTAGCTCTTATGCACCTTGGATAATTTCAACAGAATTTCCCTTAAGGAGGTACTAGTTAACTCTGAATAAGCGGATATGCGATTCAAAATTACCAACACCAAGGCAGCAAGTGCAAGTAATAGCACCGCTATTGCTAAGTTTGCTAACCCAGATGCTGGCGATTTTGGGCGCATAGACACCATGCATTGAGTTAATCAGCACCTCCTTAGGTGCGATAATATTTTGGTTTAAACGTAGGCATTTTATTGAGTTAAATAAAAATGCCTAATAAAATCATCAAGCGGGATCTGATTTTTTTCCCGATAAAACAGACATTAAAACCTTGAAGAAAAAGGTATCCGTACTGAAAAGCAGTTAAAATATTGAAGATTAGCTCCCTGATTTGACCATATAACTATAGCCCTTCAGCATGGCTGGCTGGTGGTTTTCCATCAGCCATCTTTTTTTGGAGGTTTTCATCCTGTGGCATCGTTATTTTCACGTTTAAAAAAAGGTTTAAGCCGTAGCCGTGAGGGATTGGCGCAGCTGATTCCAGGCTCAAAAACTGGTGAGCAAATCAACATTGATTGGTTAGATGTGGAAGATGCGCTAATTATGGCGGATTGTGGTCCTTCTTTATCCATGCAGTTGATTGAAAAAGCCAAGAAAAACAAACAAAACCCTATTGAAGGCTTAAAACAAGCCATGTTGGCACGCTTTCCTGACATCAAACCTATCCATGAAGTGAATAAGCCGCCTTTTGTATTGTTGGTTGTGGGTGTAAATGGCACGGGCAAAACCACGACGATTGGTAAGCTCGCTACGATGTTTCGCAAGCAAGGCAAATCAGTCTTGGTGGGTGCAGGTGATACCTTTCGTGCTGCGGCAGTGGAGCAATTGGCTGTTTGGGTTGAGCGGGCAGGTGCAGATATGGTGCGTCAACATGAAGGCGCGGATCCTGCGGCTGTTGCATTTGATACCGTGCAACGTGGTGTGGCGCGGCAATATGATGTGGTGATTATTGATACAGCTGGACGTGTGCAAACCGATAAAGGTTTGATGGATGAGCTTGCTAAAGTACGTCGCGTGATTGGCAAAGGGCTGGATGGTGCGCCGCATGAAGTATGGCATGTGGTGGATGGTGGCACAGGGCATAATGCGATTGTGCAAGTCGATAAATTTCGTGAAGTTGCAGGTACGACAGGTCTTATCATTACCAAGCTCGATGGCTCTGCGAAGGGTGGTATTGTTGTGCAATTAAGTGATACCTATGGTTTGCCTATTCGCTATATTGGTGTGGGTGAAGCGTTGGAAGATTTGATGCCGTTTGATGCAGAAGCCTTTGTGCAGGGGTTATTGCCCGAAACAGGCGAGTCTGTGGACAGTGAAGAAAGTTAAGTTTAAAAATAGCATGAAAATCATATAAATATGCAAAAAATACTTATTTCTTCATGTTTAATGGGCGAAAAAGTGCGCTTTGATGGCAAAAGTAAGAAGGTAAATGCTGAAATTCTTGAAATATGGCATGCTGAAAATCGTTTGATTTTGTTATGCCCTGAAGTTGCAGGTGGTTTGCTGATACCTAGAGCTGCCGCAGAAATTCAAGGAAGCTCTATTGTTACGTTTGCTGGCGATGATGTGAGCAAGCAGTTTGACCAAGGCGCACAGAAAGTTTTAGAAATATGCCAACAGCATGATATTCATATAGCGATTCTTAAAGAAGGTAGCCCATCGTGTGGTGTGATTCAAATCAACGATGGCACATTCAGCCATAGCAAGATCGCAGGGCAAGGGGTTACGACTCGCTTACTTCAAAAACACGGCGTAAAAGTATTTAGTGAGCATCAGCTAAACGAAGCTCAAACTTATTTGCAAAGGATGTTTTGACGCTTATTAAAGTATGTTTTTTCGTAACTATTTAGCTTGCCGTTTATTTTCCCGCTAGCGGCGTTGAAAAATACTCACTTACAGTAGTAAGTTGCGTTTTTTCGCCTTGCTATAGTGAATCATGAATTGAATTACTGCACGTCATTCCCGTGAAGGCGGGAATCCATCGTCTTTCTAATTTAAATCTCACATGGATGCCCGACAAAAGAACTCGAGCATGACGGTAACTCTAAACATGAATGACTATAGTAGAAAAAGCACGGTAATCTGAACAGCTACAGGCTTATTTATAACTATGCTGAATAGTTACATTTTTTCTTTCTTGCTTGTCCAAGAAAGAAGCAAAGAAAGACACCCTAGCAATCTGCTATTTCCTTCATTTACAGATGCCAAAAGGGCGCGTGATACTGCGCTATTCCTTTTGTCAGCTGACATTCAGGCGCAGCTTGGACAGGGAGGTTCTCGCTTCTAGTTACTTTTATCCGTGTTTATCTGCGTGCATCGGTGGCTTTTTATTTGGCTCAACATCGGGGCCAAGTAATACGGCAATCCATTGGGTTTTCGGATTGGCTTCCAATGCAAGTTTAACAATCATGGTTAATGGCACAGATAAAAGCATGCCTACTGGTCCCAATAACCAGCCCCAAAATACCAAAGAAACAAATACAATCAGTGTGGATAAGCCGACACCTTTGCCCATAAAGCGAGGTTCGATGACATTGCCCATGATGATATTCACGGCAACATAACCCAGCCCTGCATACAAAGCCGCATCGACACCCAACTGCACCAAAGCAAGCAAAACTGCGGGTACGGCAGCAATAATCGAACCGATATTTGGCACGTAATTAAATAGAAATGCCACCAGCCCCCAAAGCAGAGGGTAGTCCACACCTAGCACAGCCAACCAAATACTAATTACAATACCAGTTGCTAAACTGACCCATGTCTTGATAACAAGATATTGATTTACACTCTTAAGAAATGTTTTGATGGCATTGGTGGATGGTGCATGCTCGCCAATCACAGCCCATTTGTGCGGTAAAGATAATGCTTCAAACATTAGAAAAATGACCGTTAAAACAATGAAAAAAGTGTTTGCCAGAGCATTGCCAAAACCTGCCAATAATTTACCAGCAAAGCCCATCGCCGCAGCAGGATTGAATGCATCCAACGCCATTTGATTGGAAATATTCATGCCCAAGCTTGATAGCCATGTGAGCAGTTGTGTAGTTTGCCCTTGCAGGCGTTCTTGGTATGTGGGGATGTTTTGTGAAAAATCAGCGACCGATGTGCCAACAAAAATACTAAGGAATGCACCAAGTAAAACCAAACCCAACGTCACCAATAATACTGCCCATGTCGCAGGTATACCTTTAGCGACCAGCCAGTTTAAAGGTGGCAAACAGATACACGCAATAAACATCGCCAATAATAACGGCACAAGCAAAGATGCCGCAGCTTGAACGCCAGCAATAATGATAACTAGGCATGCACCCGTAACCAAAAGCGGGCTATGTTGGCGAAGCTCTGTCATTGCGGCTTTACTCGTATTGGCTCAAGCGAGGATCTTCTAAATCAAATGCATCTTCGCCAGAGGCATAAGCCAACTTTAAATAGGGTAAGCAGCCTTCGCATTCTTGACCTGCACCCAAAGCAACCGCGTCGTCGAGTGAGCCTTGCTCTTTGAGTTTGGCAAAGGTCTTGCCCAAACATTCGCAGCGATTAACTTTTTCTTCTTCACACATGCATAGCTCCGTTTATGACTTCTTAAAACTGGAGATTAGCAGCAATACCACCGCAATGGAAATGCAGGCATCGGCAATATTAAATGCTGGCCAGTGATAAGCTTGCCCATCCCAGACCACATACCAATCAATAAAATCAACCACATAACCCAAGGTCATACGATCATAAATATTACCACAAGCACCCACTAGAATCAGAATAAAAAGCCAAGATTCCAAACCTTTTTTATTACGCTCACGCCACCACCAAAGTGCTACAACCAAAGCAATGCCAATGGTTACACCAAGCAATAAATTGGTGCGCCAAGCATGATTCCAATCAGCAAACATGGAGAATGCCACGCCGAAGTTGTGCGCTTTGACAAGATTGAAGAAACCATCAATCACAACCATATGAAAAAATGGCATTTGCTGTTCAATCCACCATTTTGTTAGCTGATCAGCAGCTAATAAGAGTATAAATAAGCCTATTTGTTGTTTTGTGCGGGTTAGCATAAATATTCCTAGTTATCCGTAGCTGTTTTTTTGTAATTTTATTTCGGGAATAATAACATCCCAAGCGCTTTGCTGACATGCTTCAGGAGTTCCCTCTTCTTGTTGCTGCCTACGAACAACCGCATGAACATTTATTTGAGAGACGCACCACCCTTGATCTGACAAAGACTTTAATTTTTTTAACATCTCTTTGCTCAGTTTTCCAACTTGTTTATTTTTATGCAAGATAAACCCATGCGGATTGAATGTAAGGCGGTGACCAGAATCTATGTTTGATGTGTTTACAGGGGGATTCTGTTTGCCCATAAAACCCAAGTTTAAATCCTTCATGTTACAAATATATGCATCATTTTGTTCAGATAGTTCGCACACTTCCTCAGCAAGATTTTCAGGCGTGATCGCTAAGGAACTGAACCAACCATGATTGTCTTGCATCAGAATTAAATTCCTCTCGGCACGGGTCATAGCAACATAACGTAAGCGCAACTCTTCAAGCTCTTTGTGTTTCTGCTGCCCAGCAAACACAATCACACTATCAAACTCCAGTCCTTTAGCACTGTGCATGGTTCCAAGATGAATACCATGCCCCATTTTTCTTCTAATGTCGTATGAAAGTTCACGGATTTCAGAACGCCACTCATGGCATGAACGAATAATATCTTCTGAATGATGATAGGAATCTAGCCACTCCCAAAGTTCTTGGGTACTTTGATGGTTTTGTATTTGAGCAGTCAACCTTTCCCATGCTTGACGTATTTCAACTGCGGATAACAGCATATCACCATCAAATACTTTTAACATCGCATACACTTCTCTTAACTTATACCATGGCAAAATATTTTCATCCTTGCTATCTCGGATGATGCAAGTGGGAAGTTTTGCATTCCGTAGAGCTGAGGCAAGGTGTTGATATTCATCATGATCACGACATAAAATAGCAATACGATCTGCTTCTAGTTGTTCTTTTTCTATGAGGTACTTACATATTTCGACTGCTTTTGTATCTAGAGTAGGTTTTAATCCTTTAAATAAGCGAACTTTCCCATCAGAGCTATTTTTACTGGCAGTAATCGGGTGGTTTTCTTTCAAACGGTTGGGATGTTGTGTAATAAAACTGTTGCAGACTTCGATGATATTCGGGGCAGAGCGATAGTTGACAGTCATATATTTCATACTGGCTTGATAGTCGTCTTGAAACTGTTGAATATAGCTATTACTGCTACCATTCCATTCATAAATATTCTGATCATCATCGCCCACGGCAAACATGGTTAAACGATCTTCTTCAGCTTGTAGCGCACGCCCAGCCATAGCGGATAAAAGCTCATATTGTGATTGGTTCACATCCTGATATTCATCAACCAAAATATGTTGAAAGCCAGTCATCAGCTTGCGCCTTAAATCACTCGCTTCATCATCATTGCTTGATAATAAATTAACCGCTTTGGGGATAAGTTGTTCACTCCAACTTTTAAATGTATCACTATCTTCTGGTGGAAACTCACCTAATAGCTGCATTGCCAAGCTATGATAGGTATGAATTTCAAGAGCATAGGCTTGTGTTCCTAACATATCATCTTCGCTAAGCCGCCGCCGTAATTCGGTCACAGTTGAACGGTTAAAAGCCAGAATAAGAATGCTTTCAGGCTTCACCCTCTGAACACAGACTAGCCATGCTACACGGTGTACCAATAGCCTTGTTTTACCCGATCCAGGGCCTGCTAACACGAGCATATTTTTATCTATAGCTTGCTCGACAATATCTCGCTGAACATTGGAGAGCGCACTTTCTCCAATAATAGCTTCTACGCGTTCGGGTGTTGCAGAGGTTTCCAAATTAGAGGAGGTGTTTGGAAAGTATTGTTTTAGGAGCTCTTTTTCAGATAGTTGAAAATAATCATTGAGTAGCTTTGTCGCGAAGCTTTCATCGTTGGCAGACATGCGAAGTGCCCACTCGCGCATTAAATGCACTTGCCTGACTTGTGCCTGATAATGCTCTGCTAAAGGAGCATAGTTGTTTTTCCTAGGTTTTCTTTTGTTTTTGGGGATATGCAACGTCATCGCGGGATGAAAAATTGCAGCCCCGCTATCCAAACCCAATACCTGACTTTTTTCTAAGCCCAATAAGATATTCTCAGAGTTATTTTGTTTTTGTGCAAGAAAAGATGTCAGTAAGTTTGCATCCAACTCATGCTCCATTTCCCCCAATTTAAACGGTACACGTAAGTTATTTTTCTTTTCATCGGTTGAAATTTTATCGTATAACCATTGCAGCGTGACATCACTACACAATTGTCGATTGTGAATATGTTCAGCAGCATCTTGAAATTCTTTTAGCCAACGTATTTGCAAGAAATCCTTGCGGTGTTTGCTAACTTTAATCAGCCGGTCAACCCTATGCCACAGTGCTAGAAGCAATGAGATGTCGTTGGGTAGAATATCATTTTCTGATATTTCTCGAAGCCGATGGCAAGCCTCATGGATATTGAGTTGAAAGATATGTTCGTTTTCCCCCTCTGCGGACTCTTGCAGCAATGTGAAAAATTGCTTTTCAAGTTCTATCAATTGATGCAATATTTTTCGACTATCATTTTTTCCACGGTTACTAAGCCAAGCCACCAGCGACATATCGTGATCCATAATTTTCGCATCTTGCAAACAACGGACTTTATTGAATACCTTACGGGCTTCCATACCCGTTTGCTCTGCAATTTTATCGGCATTGATACTTTCATCATCATTGTATTGCATGATAACCATGGCAACTTTCACACATTCTTTTATATTGCTTGGGCTAAGATTTTGTTGCTTTAAACATGCCTCTATTTTCTCTTTGGTATTGATAAGGAAAGAGCCTTCAATCACCCCTGTTTTGTTTTCTGTACGTTCAAGAAAGCCTTCTTCTTCTAACCATGCAATTGCGGTACGAACCTTGGTATCAGATTGATAATCCCGACCATCAAAACCCAGCTCAAGATCATCTTCGCCTTCAGCTTGACGCACAATTTCCCCGCTACTAACTTGAATGGTATCTGAATCTACACCACCATCTTTTGAAGCTTTCGCTTTTCGACGAATTGCCTCAAATAGGGATACAAAATCGCGAAAATCAATTTGTTGGTTCCGCCGCATTTCAAATTGTTTGTCTGCATCATCATCGTTGAATAACAATATACAATGGGAGGGCTTTCCATCGCGCCCAGCTCTGCCTGCCTCCTGCAAATAGTTCTCAATTGAATCAGGCATTTGAGCATGAATAACGAGACGAATATTTGATTTATCCACCCCCATGCCAAAAGCATTGGTTGCAGCCATGATATTGATGTCGCCATCCATAAAACTCTGTTGGACTTGTTGCTTTTCTTTGGTGTTTCGCCCTGCATGAAAATAATCTGCTTCCCATCCATTATCGGAAAGAAAGCTGCTCATTTCCTCTGTTATTTTTCTGCGGTTGCAAAAAATAACCACCGTACCATTGCCAATTTCTTCTTTATAATCGTGCAATAATCCCAGTACTTTTTCACGCTTTTCAAACATAGCACATGGTAAAACACGATAGTTTAAATTACTGCGAGCATGCCCACCGGAAAGAAGTTGCATCTCCATGCCTAGTGTTTTTTTAAAGTGGTATTTTATTTCATCAATGACATCTAAACGGGCAGTGGCAGTAAACGCATGAATGGGTGGTATAGTTTGCTGATGTTTTTCAGAGAATTGTTTGATGAACTTGCCAATATAAAGGTAGTCTGGTCTAAAATCATGTCCCCATTTGGATAGGCAATGTGCCTCATCAATAATCCACTGCCCGATTTCACGGCTTTTAATGCTATCAATAAATGAGTTGTTTCGTAGTTGTTCGGGGGCAATATACAATAAGTGAATATCTCCCATACGAATACCTTCCAAAACCTTATGTCGCTCTGGCATACTGAGGCTACTATTGAGTGCTGCTGCAAAAAGGTAGCCTCGATCATTTAACTGCTGCACTTGATCACGCATTAATGATTGTAATGGTGAAATAATTAGTGTTAACAAGCCGCGATTTCTGGCTAACATCATTGCAGGAAGTTGATAACACAATGATTTTCCGCCGCCCGTTGGTAAAATAGCTAATGTTGGCTGACCTTTACACACAGATGCAACAATTTGTCGTTGCAATGGATTCTTTGGATTATCGCCTTTACCAAAATGACGAAATTGAGGGTAATTAAAAAATTCCTCTAAATTTGTTTCAAGATGGTGATGTTTTTTGCAATAGTGACAGTTGGCATATTCACATGGCTGATTACGAAGCTGATTGAGTGTTTTAACAAGCGTTTCATGCTGGTGTCGTACCCAAGCGGGCAATACAGAGCTACCTCCTGCAATACTGAGCCATGCCAAAGCATAGGCAAATGAGCGGTGCTGTTCAGCATTTTTTCCTACCAGTGTAGGAAGCAATTGTTTTAATGATGTTCGGCATACTTTATTTTGACTAAAACTATGACCTAGTAGATACGTATGGATTTTATTTTTATCGGGAAGTTTGCCTAAAAGTTTCTTAAAAAGTTGTGTATAAGCGGGTGATGTTAGCGTTAAATAACGTCCGTATATACCACCCAAATCCTTCTCTTTGATAAAATTATGGCATTGATCTTTAAATAATTTCTCGGTTTGCTTGCAGTCCTCCACAGGATCGTTAATGGATTCTCGTTGCATCTTATAATCTTTAACCAGTGAGTGATAAGGGTTTTCAGGGAAAGCCAGAGGGTTCAGAGTCAATGTATCAATAAGTTTGTTACTTAGGCTTTTAAAGGTCACATCTTTTTCAATTAAATAGGGCCAATCATGTTCATGAATATTGTGTCCAACAATAAAATCACAGGAGGATATAAATTTAAAAAGAGCCTGTAAGGCATCGTTTCTATTAAAATGACCAGCATAATAAAGGCTTTTATTTTTCAATGGATGCCATGCGCCTATTTTAAGTAACTGTTGTGTTTTTGGGTGTATTTCTAAGTCGATAAACACAGATTGATTCAGAATCAACTTAGTTTGCGATAATTCTTTAGTCATAATGATAACGACATTGAGCAATCAACATAGCATCCGTGGTTACTTTATAAACCAAACGATGTTCTTTATTGATGCGACGTGAGCAATAACCTGACCAGTGATGGCGTAAAGGTTCGGGCGCACCGATGCCTTCCAAAGGATGGCGATGAATATCTTTGATTAGTTGGTTGATGCGCTTGAGTAATTTTTTATCATGGGTTTGCCAATAAAGGTAATCTTCCCAGACTTTTTCAGCCCATATGATATTCACGATTCGAGCAAGTCTCTTGTTGTTCCTTTGCCACTTTCTAACTGCTCAATGGCACTGCTCAAGCGCGCTGCATTTTTTGGATTTGCCATCAAGTAAGCAGTCTCTTCATAAGATTTAAAATCTTCTAAAGATAAGACAACAGCAGATGAACCATTTTGACGCGTAACTAATAAGGGCTCATGATTATCATTCACCTGATCGATTGAAGCCGCTAAATGATTACGGAAAGCTGTGTAGCTAATGGTTTCCATAAAACACCTCCATAAACATGTAAAACGTACATGTTCTTATTTCTGTACGCAAGGCATATCTAAGCTGTCACAACCTCAAAGCAACGCGGACATACTTCGTTATGAACATCATGGTTGGCATCAGCAGGCTTGGAAACATTCCAACAGCGAGGGCATTTGATGCCATCGGCTTTTTCAATATTTAATGCATCACCCGTTGTTACTTCTGCCATAATCAATAATTGCTCATAACTTTCACCCACACTTGCAGAAAATGCTAAGTCTAGATTCGGAATGCTGACTTTGGCGGCAATCGATGAGCCAACAATTTTATCTTTTTTCGCCACATCCATAGCTGTGTTTACTTGCTCGCGCATGGCAAAGAAATTTGCCCATGACTGACTATCAATATTAATATCGGAAACATTGGCAAAATGTTGGATATGAATGCTACCAGCTTCCGCATCAGGTAAGAAATCCCAAATTTCTTCGGCAGTGATAGGTATAATCGGAGCGACTAAACGTACTAAGGTATGGGCAATATCATACAAAGTTGATTGCGCAGACATGCGACGTGCGGAATCAGGCGCATCGCAATAGAGGCGGTCTTTAATAATATCCAAATAGAAACCACCCAAATCTACCGAACAGAAATTATGAATTTCTTGGTGAATTTGGTGAAAATGATAATTTTCGTATGATGTTTGAACATTCGCGGACACTTCTGCCAAGCGATGCA
Source organism: Mariprofundaceae bacterium (assembly GCA_027018935.1). Taxonomy (GTDB): domain Bacteria; phylum Pseudomonadota; class Zetaproteobacteria; order Mariprofundales; family Mariprofundaceae. The sequence goes on along the minus strand of JALUXZ010000091.1, from coordinate 1,935 downwards.
TTGCCCATTGATCAAGCTTCTGACGATTTTCCAATGGTACAGCAGTCGCACCATCAAAGTTTTCAATATTACTTAACAAGAAACGAATCGTATTACGAATACGACGGTAGGATTCCGCTAATTGTTTGATGATTTCATCGGAAATACGAATATCTGCTGAATAATCGGCAGAGGCAATCCATAAGCGTAAAATATCTGCGCCCATTTGATTGATGATTTTCTGTGGCGCAACCACATTGCCCTTGGACTTGGACATTTTATTGCCATTTTTATCGACCACAAAACCATGCGTCAAAACAGCTTTAAATGGTGCAACACCACGTGTGCCGATGGATTCAAGTAATGATGACTGGAACCAACCACGGTGTTGATCGCTGCCCTCAAGGTATAAATCCGCAGGTGATTGCAAATCATCGCGAGGCTCTAATACGCAAGCATGGGTGGAGCCTGAATCGAACCAAACATCCAAAATATCGGTTTCTTTTTCAAAGTCAGTGCCGTTACAATCAGGGCAGCTTGCACCATTAGGTAAGAATGCATGTACATCTTTGGCAAACCAAACATCAGCACCAGCTTCTTCGACTTGTTGGGCAATACCTTCGACGATTTCAGGTGTGGTCACGGCATGCGATTCACATGATGTACATTTAATCGCAGTAATTGGCACGCCCCAGTTGCGTTGACGAGAAACACACCAGTCAGGACGTTGCTCGACCATGCCACGAATACGATTTTCACCCCATTCAGGAGTCCAAGCCGTTTCTTTAATCGCTGCTAATGCTTTGTTTCTTAAATCATTTTTATCCATCGAGATAAACCACTGCGGTGTAGCACGGAAAATCAATGGTTTGTGACAACGCCAGCAATGTGGATACGAATGGCGAATTTGATCGGTTGCCAATAATGCGCCGCAACTTTGCAAGTGCTCGACCATCACAGAATTGGCTTTGTACACATGATGCCCTTCAACAATGGGCGTTTCAGGCTCAAAAATGCCGTGATCATCGACAGGGTTAAATGCTTTCAAGCCGTAACGAAGTCCGACTTCATAATCCTCTTGTCCATGACCTGGTGCGGTATGCACACAGCCCGTACCAGCTTCAAGCGTAACATGATCGCCGACCAAAATGGGTGCATCTTGATCCAAATATGGGTGACGAAACTTACGATTTTCTAATTTTTCACCTTTAAAGTGTGAAACAACCTCATATTCTGCATTTAATTCTTTAAAAACACCCTCACAAAGCCCTTCTGCGAGAATTAAGATTTCATTTTCTTTCAAATTTTCATTGTCGTTGCTATTGCTAATGCGAACGGCAACATAATCCAATGCCGCCCCAACAGATACTGCGAGATTGGCAGGAATCGTCCAAGGTGTGGTTGTCCAAATGACAACGGAGGTATCTGCGGTGAGTGCAGCATCAATATCGCTTAAATCTTCACCCGCTTTGAATTTCACAAAGATGGATGATGAGGTGTGATCTTCATGCTCCACTTCTGCTTCTGCCAAAGCAGTGGCACAAGAAACACACCAATGCACAGGTTTTGCTCCTTTGTACAAACCACCATTGCCTAAAAATTTTCCAATTTCACGCACCGTATTGGCTTCAAACTTATAGTCCATGGTGATATATGGATTTTCCCAATCGCCTGTAATGCCCAAACGCTTGAATTCTTCGCGCTGAATATCAATTTGACCTTTGGCATATTCACGGCATTCGGCACGAAATTCTGAATCTGTAATATCTTCTTTTTTGCGTTTTTTCTTCTTAAATTTTTCTTCGACCTTCAATTCAATCGGCAGACCATGACAATCCCAACCTGGCACATATGGCGCATCAAAACCCATCATGGTACGTGAACGAACCACAATATCTTTCAACACTTTATTGACTGCATGACCAATATGAATGGAACCATTGGCATAAGGCGGAC
>JALUXZ010000090.1 GCA_027018935.1 Mariprofundaceae bacterium | reverse complement strand
CTTAAGCAAAGTTCGACCGACCAGCATTGGCAAAGTATTTTTGCTTTCACAACCACTGGGAGGTGAAATCATTCCCGACCCTATGGGGAAAAGCGAAGAAACTTTCCGTACTGTTTATCATGACATCACCCAAATGGTTGATGCATGGTTGCAGCGTTTCGGCGTACCAACAGAAAGGACATAACACCATGAGCAACACACTCTTGCGCTTCCCTTTTGCACTAAGCCCGCGCATGCAATCCTTTTTAGAATGCAGAAACGCATTGCAATGCCTGAATCATGCCAAAAACCATCATGATATGTATGCATGGTTGCAAGCCATTCAAGATTTAAATGAATCACTACAAGGAAGTGTCGCTCGCAAGCCCGCTATTCCTGAAATTATCAGCCTTATTCATGCCCTACAACAACACTTAAACAAGCTCAGCCAGCACCCCAGCCATTTTAAACAAGCCATCCTAGAAGCCCATGATCAACTGGGTGAACATGAATTGAAGTTAGCTCAAAGCCTACCCAAGCTATTGGAGAGCATCGCACAAGATGGTGTCATTCAGGCTTGGGTCAATAGCCAAAAAAAAACGGATTGGATTGGACATCGTCTATTCTTCCCTCAAACCTTACCTGTATTTTGGGATGCTCTAGGCATTCAAAAGAACATCGAACAAAACCTTCAAGATGTACACGATATGATTCGCCATGTCGATGGCATGCTGCATGACTTTGTGCCATGGAGTAAAGGCATCGCACAAGGAGGTTGTGACCAAATCCACATAGGCACACAAGAGGAGTCATGTGGCTTATTGATTGTTGGATTACCGCTGCACCTTGTTCAATCAGGCATCACACCTGAGTTTTCAGGCAACCGCCACACCATCCGCATTCGCTTCCAGCAATACCGACCAGCTCAAGCTTGCCACATGCCCGAACAAGATATTCCATACCAATACATGCTCGTACCTATCCTATGACAACACCATCCTATCGTATCACTTGCCCTACATGCGCCAAACGCATCCAGCGAACTGCAGCCTATTTCCCCTTCTGCTCCAAACGCTGTCAAACTATCGATTTAGCGCGCTGGGCAGATGGCTCATATCGCATTGCAGGAAAGCCATGCTCCAGCAGCGATCTTACACCTGAAGATGAAAGCGAAGTATGATGACTAGCGCATGGATACAACAAACCTATCGCGCATGTAGCTTGGGTTTTCTCACGCCCATTCTCATATGGCCATCAGTGGAAAGCTTCGGTTGGGACATCACATGGAATGTCAGCATCCCTCATGTATGGCTTTCATCCATCTGTTTTTTACTGCTCGTTAGCAGCTTTGCCGATATATGCTTCCCCCCTCATACACCTGCTACAAGGAAGACAATACCCATCATTTTCTTCACCATCAACCTTAGCCTTGCATGGATGGCGTTGTACCAACACATGCAAGCATGGTTTCTAGCTGCCAGCTTTGCCAGCCATGCTTTATGGCTGGCTTGGATGCTTTGGAACAACGAGAAAACCCAAGCAACATGGTGGTACTGGACAGCTTGGATGCGCGATAGCGCAGCAGCACTGATCATCTTTATATGGTTAATCGCGTGGTAAATGTCTTGGCAAAGAAATCAATGATGCTCCCTGCTCAATAGCAAAGTTCTTAAACGCCTCGGGAATAGCAGCAAAGCGTTTGCCTTGACGGTGCACAATATACCACTGGCGCATAATCGGAAAATGCTCTACATGCAATACCACCAAACGCCTCAGAGCCAACTCCATTTCAATCGTATGTAATGACACAATACCTAAGCCCAATTCCGCCATCACCGCCTGCTTAATGGCTTCCGAACGATTCATCACCATCCCCGCTATCAACTCAAGTTGATGTTCGGCAAAAAAACGCTCGGCTGCCATGCGCGTTCCAGAATCAGGCTCACGCACAATAAATGCCTCACCTGCCAAGTCTTTTAATAAGATTTTATTTTCTTTTGCTAGAAAATGATTGGGAGACGCAATCACCACCAATGGGTTATCCATAAAAGGAATACCATTCAAACCATGTCCCTTAGGTGGCTGTCCCATAATTGCCATATCGGTTAAATTATGCTCCATAGCATGCAATAAACCTGAACGGTTCGTCACCGCCAAATTAATATGTACATCAGGAAACTCATGGCGAAATGCTGCAATCAATTGAGGCGCAAAATAATTCGCCGTGGATGCCATGGTCAAATGCAACTTGCCTCGCTTAAGCCCCTTGAACTCTTGTAGGACTTCTCGGGCTTCGCGCATATGCTCATGAATCGATTCAGCGTAATGCAACAGCTCCTCACCCGCTTCTGTTAGCCCCACTTGTTTCCCTAAACGCTCAAACAACGGCAAACCTACCAACTCTTCCAGTTGTTTCATTTGCATAGATACAGCCGGCTGCGTCAAATGTAGATGCTTTGCCGCTAAGGTATAACTCCGATGCTTTGCAACGGCTTCTAAAATTTTAAGTTGTTTAAATGTGAAGGACATACAACAAAAACTATGCACAAAAACTTTTTTTGCACGCAGCTAGCGATTATCATGATCAGATAACAAGAAAACCCCCATAACTATCTTTCGATAATCATGAGGGTTTTGTATTAAATTCTTGGCATCGACCTACTCTCCCACAGGGAACCCTGCAGTACCATCGGCGCTAAGGAGCTTAGCTTCTGAGTTCGGGATGGGATCAGGCGTTTCCTCCTTGCTATGGACACCAAGAAACTG
>JALUXZ010000089.1 GCA_027018935.1 Mariprofundaceae bacterium | reverse complement strand
AATTGCATAGCTTTGAATCTGAGATCTTGGGGGCAAAAGAAGCGGCATTAACGCAAGAGCAGGTGTTGATTGAGGATGTTCGCCAATCTATTGCAGCGCAAGCCATGCAAATTCAAGCTGCCGCTAATGCAGTGGCGCAATTGGATGTGTTGGTTTGTTTTGCGCATCTCGCACATACGCACGCTTATGTCCGCCCTGAAGTGCATGCAGGCAGAGCTTTGAAGGTGGTTGCTGGTCGTCATCCAGTTGTAGAACAAGCCCTGCAAGACGAAGATTTTGTTGCCAATGATACACATATGGATGCGAAATCACGCCGTTTTATGCTTTTAACAGGGCCGAATATGGGCGGCAAATCCACGTATATGCGGCAAGTGGCATGGATTGTATGGCTTTCGCATACAGGATGCTTTGTGCCTGCTGATGAGGCGCGAGTGCCATTGACTTCGCGTTTGTTTACACGTGTTGGTGCGGGCGATGAATTGGCGAGCGGTCGCTCTACATTTATGGTTGAAATGATGGAGACAGCAACGATTTTGAATCAGTTGGAACCGCGTTCGTTGGTGATTGTGGATGAGATTGGTCGGGGAACAAGCACTTGGGATGGGCTGGCTATTGCTTGGGCTGTGGCAGAGGAGCTGATTAAAGCAAGTGATGTGTTGAGTTTATTTGCAACGCATTATCATGAATTGACTGATTTGCCAGATGAATATGCTCAAGCCTTTAATGCGTCGGTAACTGTGCGTGAATGGAATGGTCAGGTCATTTTTATGCATAAAGTGGTGGATGATGCGGCGGATCAGTCTTATGGGGTTGCTGTGGCACAATTGGCAGGGCTTCCACCTCAAGTGGTGAAGCGGGCGCGTGAGCATTTGTATCATTTGGAGCATGCTTCAGCTTTGGAAGATGGCAAAGACAAGGCGCAGTTGGGTTTATTTGCAGATGCAGAGCGTCGCAAGCAAGAAGAAGAACTTGAGCGATTGCGAGCGTTAGAATCTTTGGTGCAAGATATTGATGTGAATCAGTTGCGCCCTGTAGATGCATTGTTATTACTAGAAAAGTTAAGGAAAGGAATAGCACTCTGATATGAGCAATCAAAATACATTGAAGCAATTTTACGATGACATAGGCAAACAATTGGATGCTGGAGCATCTGGTGCTGTGTTAATGTCTAGTATGTGTGCACGTGTGGATGCTTTATTGATTCAATTGTGGCATGAAAAAGCCCCCATTGCTTGCCAATGCGTTGATTTGGTGGCGGTGGGAGGCTATGGGCGGGCTGAATTGGCACCGCAGTCGGATTGGGATATTTGGTTTCTTGCTGATGGTGATATGGATGAGTCGTGTGCTCAGAATATCGAAGCTTTTTTATATGCCTTATGGGATATGGGGGCAAAGATTGGTTATGCGGTACGCTCTGTTAAAGAGACGCAGGAGCATGTCAAAGAAGATTGGAATTCAGCCACGGCAGGGTTGGAATCACGTTTACTTGATGGCGATGGCAAAGCTTTTCATGCCATGCAAACTTGGATGCAAGACTTCTTTCATAAAAAACGAAAATCATTTGTAGAGGCTAAACTTTTAGAGCTTGAAGCGCGGCATAAAAACACTGGAAACACTGCCTTTTTAATGGAGCCAGACATTAAAGAATGCAAGGGTGGGTTGCGCGATGTGCAGGCTGTATTTTGGATGTCAAAAGCATGGTATGGTACAAGTAACTGTGAAGATTTGGTTGCGCTTGGCGCATTATCATCCACGGAATATGAGCATCTTTGTTCAGCCCAAGATTTTCTTTGGCGATGTCGAGCAGCATTGCATTTAGAAATGAAACGACCCACCGATAGGATGGGTTTTGAGCAGCAAGCCTTGCTCGCTGATCGTTTGGATTATACTGCAGATATGCACAAAGCGGCTGTTGAATTATTTATGAAAGATTATTTTCGTCATGCAGGTCGCATTGCTCGGGTTTCAAGTTTATTGGTGATGCATTTTCAAGAGCAGTTGCACCCACAATATTTTTCTTTTGAGCGTAATATTGATGATGGTTTTACACTTGAAGGCAAGCGTGTTGGCGTGCAAAGCAAACATACCTTTCAAGAAGAACCTTTGCGCTTGTTGCGTATTTTTCACGTTGCACAATTGGGGCATAGACATTTATCCAGTGCTGCATTGCGTCAAATTCGAGCCGATGTATTGCTGATTGATGATGCATTTCGTGCTAATCCAAAGGCACACCAAGTATTTTTACAAATCCTTAGGGACAGGCGCAATGTGGCTTGGGCATTAAAAGCGATGAATGATACGGGTGTATTGGGTCGTTTTATTCCAGCGTTTCGTGATGTGGTAGGATTGGGGCAATTTAATCGCTACCATGCTTATACAGTCGATGCGCATACGCTACAAGCTGTGGCTGAGGCGAGAAATTTTTTTCACGGGGATTATACCACCAGATTACCTTTGGCACATCAAGTATGGCATAAATTGAGCCGACCTGAACTGTTGTATTTGGCGCTTATTTTTCATGATATTGCCAAAGGTATGCCTGGCGATCACTCGGAGAATGGTGAAGTTTTAGCGCGTGAGTTTTGCCAAAGTATAGGGCTTAATCGAGACGCAACAGAGCTTATTGCATGGCTGGTTCGAGAGCATTTAACCATGGCTGTGACATCGCAACGTTTTGATTTATCAGATATGGCTGTGATTCGGCGCTTTGCTGAAAAAGTTGTCGATATGGAGCGGCTGAATTATTTATTTCTATTGACC
>JALUXZ010000088.1 GCA_027018935.1 Mariprofundaceae bacterium | reverse complement strand
GTTTTCGCTATCTTTTGAGCCGACCACCTCGCCATCTGCACCGATGATGTCTTGGCTGATGCGAACACCGTTGGCTTGAATATCAGCAAAAAGCTGCTGAATCACAGCCACATTCATGCCCATCATCATGGCGGCAATCTCGCCAAGTTTTTCAGGCTTGCCTTGCTGGGCTGCAATGATGGCTTCGGTGGTCTCCTCGATGATTTGCCAATCGGCAACGTCTAAGCATTTGCCACCAGGCTTGGTTTTGCCTTCGCGGACAAACACGCATTCAAACTTGGGGCATGTGGATTTGCAGGGCTTGCCCACGGCGGCGGCGCGAACGGAACGCGCTGTGCTGCCATCTTTCCAACCATTCATAGCTGAAATGGCTTTGCCCTTTTCTGTTTTGGGGCCTGTTTTGTTTTTGTTTGCCTTTTTGGCTGCATCGCGGCGCTGCTTGAGCTGGGCTGCAGACAAGGGTTTCTTTCTTCGCATTACCATCAATCAACCTCTCTCGTGTTTGGGTCTTGCTGCACAATTTGCAGCACGCGCCTTGGGCTGATGCCATATTGCGCGGCAATGACGCTGGTGTTGCCCCGTGTCCATCTTTCGCGGATGTCGGCATCTCGAATGTCCCTTTGCAGACGCTCAAAGAAGTTTTGCGGTGAAGGGATGTATGTTTCGCACCCAGTAGTGCCGCCTAGAATGTCCAGCACGGCGGTTAAAGCCTCTGCACCTATCCTTTGCCCTATCAAGACCAGCTCATCGCCCTTATCGGACGAATTAAGGATGCGTTGCTTCTGCGCAAGGGTGAGGCTCATGGGTCAACTCCAAGCTCTTGCCATTTTGATTGGGGAATACGCGCTTTTTGTAGGTGGCGCTCTGATATGGCGATGTAGCCATTGGTGGTTTCGATGTTGGAATGACCCATCAGCATGGCGATTTCGTTGATCGGGATGTGGGCATCGTATAAATCGGTGGCGTAGGTGCTGCGAAGCTTGTGCAAAAATGCTGAATCGCCCAACCCTTCGCGCTTGGCAACACGCTTGATGACATTGTGCAGCGAACCATTACCAAGCTTGCCGCCACTTTTCGTGTGAGCATTGCCATGCAGGCTGATAAACAGGCTTTGCTCATTGGGTTTTACATACTTATGCCGCGCAATAAGCCAAGCTTTCAGCAGTGGCACGACTGGGCCATCAAATGGGATGATGCGGTGCTTCGCCCCTTTGCCGATGATGTGGACGCGTCCTGTTCTCGCGCCAAGGGTTAGCCTGTCTAGGGTGATGTTTGCCATCTCCTCGCGGCGAACGCCTGTGGCGTAGAAGAACACCAAGATGCAGCGGTCTCGCAAACTGGTTACGCTGTTTGATTCTGCTTCAGTGAACAACGCCCTTAATTCGGCAACACTGAATTTCTGCGCGGACTTCTTGCTGAATTTTGGCGTGGGAACGCCATCGCAAGGATTTACAGCCAATTCGCCGCGCTCAACAAGGAATTTGCAGACGCTGCGCAAGCCTGAAAGGCGGCTGGCTCGGGTGGCGTTGGAGCGATTGTTAGCATGCAACACTAGGTGCTTCATCCACGCTTTCACTGCATCACTGTCCACAGCAAGCCCTTCTTTCGCCACAAATGCAAAGAATATCTTTGCCATGCGGCAATATTTCTCGGCGGTATTTTGGCTCTTGCCACACACGATGACGTGGTGGTCTGTGTATGCGCTTTCATGCGCTGCTGTCCAAATGAGCTGGCTCATGATGCTGTGCCCCAAATTGAAAACTGAAAATACGCCCATTTTTTTGGAGCCACATAGGGTTGGGGGGTGGTGGTGATAGGCTGAGCTTTTGAGGGGGGGTGGGTATCAGTGGACACAGTAGAACCACAACGCACCACATAAGCCAACGATAACAACAACTTACACACCCCTATTGGGCTACCCTCTCCGCTACTCCGATTTTGCATTTTTGAATTTTGTTGCCAAAGAACATAAAGGGCGCGACATGAGCACACCTTAGCCCTAATCACATCAACAAAGTGGTGAGTTGTCCGCATAGCGTAATAGAACATACTTATCATGTAAGCTATATAAACAAAGGGTTTAGGCATGATTATCGCACCCCTCGTGACGATGGCCAGTTGAAGACAACTTGCGCCATATCTTCCCGCAATCTGTCAATCACCCGCTTGTGCAAAACCCTGCCCGAAAGATAATCGATGCTCATGTTGCTGATGAGAATTGTCTGCCTTTGATAATCCAATCGCTCTGATACAATATCCGACAAAAACTTACATTCTGCTGCACTTACAGCACCCGCCGCCAACTCATCAATCACCAGAAAACTTTTTGCTGTATATTTTTTCACCAAATCATTCCGAGAAATTGTGTTGTTTTTGTTCATACAGTCGGCAAATTCTCTAGCAATCCCATTGGCCAAGCAGTAGTGCCCTGGTTCATGTCCTTTTTTGACAAACTCCCAGAGCAACATCGCAGCTAGCGTTGTTTTGCCATTGCCAAAACCACCACCATCACCAGAAGACACATCACCAACGAGCAAAAGACTTGTAATATCACCCGCCAAGAATTTGTTTGCGTAAACCAATGCACGTTTTTGCCCATCATTTTCTTGAATCCAATCGGTCAATGCGCGGCGATGGTATTTGGGCGCAAGCCCCATTGCTTCGGAATTGTGTTTAAGAATTTTTTCTTGCCTTTGCCTGTGCCAAGCGCATGAATCACATTCATCGCCGAAGTAGTCACCGTGATATTTGCAATTGCCATCGGGCATGAGCTCTTGCTCTGTGAATTTTCGCCCACCGAAATCGGGTATTCTCGTTTCCAGAATCATCAGAATCTATCTCCTGTTTCTGCAGGCGAATCAAACGCCTCATATTCTCCAGCAATAATCTCATTCGCCCGACCCACCAAAAATGGAATCGTGATAACAAAAGGTTTTTTGCCATCCGTGGTTTTTACACCTGCTAAAAATGGGTTGGCAGCAGCAATCGAGAAAACATTCTCCCAGTAATCCAGTGGCTCCATCTGCAAAGCCTTTTCGATTTGGTTCTCCAGAGTTTGTTTTTTTACCCGCCCTCGATTTTTGAAATTGGAAAGAAAAAAAGATGTTAATTTTTCTTTTTCTTCGTCACTAACAGTCTTACATTTAGAGTGAGTAAGAGTAAAAGTCTGTTTACTCTGTTTACTCTGTTTACTCTGTGTATCCGATACCGTACCATGTACAATATCGGATACGGTATGCTGATGTAATATTTCTCTAACCATTTCAATGGTTTCCGTGTTTTTTGTCCAAGGCTTGTTTTCTTCCCTTAAAAAGTCTTGATAGATATATTTGAGAATATCCTCTGAAATTTCGCGAGGTAACTTCTGCGCATTATACAAAGCTCCAAGCAGAACCTTGGAGCTAGACGACTGCTGCATCGCAAAACCTGTTAAAAAAAGCACGTTTTGTTGGGGCCACCATCTAACCATGTCCCCCAGTTCTGCTATTGCTTTATCAACTTTACGTCTTGCCAAAAAAGGTAGGCTGCTTTTAATACCTGCCCTTTCTGCCATGCGGTCTTTTGATATAAAAATAGCCCCGCTCAAATTCATTTCTTCGGCGGTGTATGCGGTGGTGTATAGCGCAATGGCTTCGGCACTAAGCCCTTCCTTAAAGAAACCAAGCGGCAATGATCTATAGCGTTTGTTTTTCATTTTCACGCCACCTGTTCCTTTGCGCCAATGTGTTCAACAAAGTTGGCATCAACAATCGCCCGTGCGAAATCAGGCGGCACAGAGTTGCCACACATACGAACCTGCGCCGTCTTGGTTAGTTTCAAGCCTTGGCTTTCATCATCACCAATGATGTATGAATCGCGAAACCCTTGCGCCCTGAACAGCTCGCGCGGCTGCAGCATACGCATACCAATATCAACAATGGCATAATCCACACCCTCAACCGTCACCAACCCAAACCGCTCTTTGGTGGTCACCGTGTGCATAGGCTCATCCATTTCCGCATTGCCATCTGTGCCATAATATTTAATAAGGAACGCACGCACCTCGGCATGATGTGCGCCGCTTGAAGTGATGGTGCTCAAAGGTTTCTCTACAGATTGCCCAACAACATTATTCCTAAGCGTCACCAAGTTTGATGTCACCAGGCTGTTATGATCCACAGTGGTCACTGTCGGCACTGGCGCATCTGCTGGCGCACCAACCACACCCGTATAATGTTTAGCAAGAAATGCCGACACCAAAGCAAAGTGTCCGCCTTTTACCTGAGCGCATTGTGTACGCAAAGGCTCGTTTGCATCCATATTGCGTTGATTTGAAGCGTTTGCGTGCTCAGTGATGAACGGCACCACGTTTGATGGCACTAAAAAAGGTTCTTCCGCATCAATCACATACCGCTGAATGCCTTTGGCTATTCGGCGCATGGTATTTTCAGCCAGCGGTCGTTTGCGCTCAAAGATTGAAGGGCAAGGCAGACTGAAATCAATGCAGTCCGCAGCGGTACGCCAAGGCAGCAGCTTTCCACTTTCCACCGCATCTGATTTGGGGTCGCCATGTGTAATTTCTGGCCACACGATAGGCTGCCCATCGCGGCGAGCAATAATAAACAATCTTTTCCGAATCGTTGGTGCACCATAATCACAAGCCCTCAGCTCACGGTGGTCAAGCTTATAGCCCAAGCGCTCAAGTGCGTTACAGAAAGAATTAAAAGTATGCCCTTTTCGTTTGGGGTCAGGAATCATGTCGCCATTCTCATTGAGCATCAATGGTCCCCAAGTCTTGAACTCATTTACATTTTCAAGCGTGATGATTCTTGGCTTGGTTAATGCAGCCCAGCGCACACCCACCCACGCAAGTCCACGGATATTCTTTTCAACAGGTTTGCCGCCTTTGGCTTTAGAGAAATGTTTGCAGTCGGGTGACAAATGCACCAATCCCACAGGTCTGCCGCGTGTAACTTCGAGAGGATTCACATCCCAAACAGATTCACACAAATGCATGGTGTGCGGGTGATTAATAGCGTGCATCGCCAAAGCTTCAGCATCATGATTAATCGCCACATCAACGTGCCGCCCTGTCGCCTGAAAGAAGCCTTCCGAATAGCCGCCGCCACCCGCGAAGTTATCAATCACCATTTCACCAAGGTTGATGGGCATCTGTGCTGGTTTGTGGATCACTTGGATGGGTTTAATCATATTTGTTCATTCCCATAACAATGGCTTTAGCTCGCCCAAATGAGAAAAGGTACATCCTACGACCTTCTAAATAGCAAACTTCAGGGTGAACCATGTTCGTGAGTGCCTGTTCCAGATAATTCGGGTTAACAAGACCACCCATATAATCGATGCCATCCTTTATGTCGTTGTGTTTGTAAGTGAGCCCAGTTCCGCAACATTCAATACATGATGCGCCATGCCCTAGACGTTTCTTATGACCACACCCCTTGCAAGACTGACAAGTGTGTTCATATTCATTAAAGTCATTAAAGAAATTCACAGCCCCATCACCATGGCACTCTTTGCAGTCGGTAAACGATACTTTCCCAGCGCCAACGCACACCAAGCACTTTTGTTTAGCTGGATAATCAGGAACATCTGCCAGCTTAAATTCCGCATCACTAAATAAAGCAATAATTTCTAATACCGTTTCATTTGGTGCATCGCTATCTTTAACCACATCTGGGTGCATATCCTCGGGAATCATCACCATGACATGGCCGTTTGTAGCTACAGCGTAACCACCAACCAAGAATGGCTTGGTGATATAAGGTCTTGTCTCATCCGTTGAGCAATACGCATCAAGATTGATTTGAGAAATACAGCATTCTTTTTCTTCATCAGTTTCATAAACAGGGTAAAAATCTTCCCTAGCGCATCCGAAAGAGGCACTTCTCCACCCTTCCCAGAACACCCAAAAACCTTCTTTGCAACCACCAACTTTATCAATGGTTCCGTATGCACCTTTTCCAGCAAAATATCTGCCAGGCGCTTCTGCTGATGGCCCTTCTTCTAAAGTGCGAAGGAAACGTATTTTTTGACCAGGTTTTAGTATTTCTTCACTCATGCCATCGTCGCTTCTGTTTCTTGGTTGTCGTCTTCGTCCATGTTGCCAACAGGCATCATTTCATAATTGCATGTGTACTCAAAATCGTTATGGCCCCAATCAATACCTTCTTCGCAAAAACCTTCTTCATCCAACTCGCTCTCAGGCGGTCTTTCGGTCACGTTGGTTTTTGTTGATTGCTTGGTGATTACACCTGTGACAACTTGCTCAACGCCATCCATCCACCCATCATCCATATACATATCAATAGCATCTTGCGCATGTTTTAAAGCCTCTCCTGCTGTTTCAAATGTTTCAAACCCACTTTCAGGGTCGTGGCAAAAATAAAGTTCTTTTTTACTCATGATTCCCCCACAGTTGCAGGGATTGCTGCTTGGATATGTAAAGCTTGCGGCGCTTGTCCGATGGCGCTTGCTCGACAGTGACTACGCCCCCCCCAACCAACCTTGCAAGGCAAGCGCGCACCGTGCTCACATTCAAACCCTGCCTTGAAGCGATAAAGCCTGGTGAATATTTGCGACCAAAGCGCATGCTCACAAACACCTGCTCAATAATATTTTGTTGTGATTTCATGTCCTTCCCTCCTCATCCGTCTGCATCCAACTTAAATCAACCGTGACTTCTGGCTCACCACTTTCAGATGTTATGCCCAGCGTCTTATCCAGCGCGCTCTGCGTGGTGACAGGCTGCCCAGCAGCGTTAACAAAGAATGGGATATGATTCATGGCCAATATGCGTTTGAGCTTGGACGTGTGTGTTGCGCCAAATGCGGATTTCAACTCGTCTGTATCTACAAATCTTGTGGCCATCAACCTACCCCTTCACATCAGTCTATATTCTTACGGCTGCTGCATCGCTGATGCGGCAAGCGTAAAAATGCTGGTTTAGGCAGAGCCAGCGTGCCGTTACACTTCACCTATCCACGATTCAGTGCCTACTTTTAAGATAATACGATTCGGCATAAATGCCTTGCAGGTTTTAAGCATTGCCTGCATGCTTTTTGAGCCGCTCACGCATCCTCAAAACTGGTTACACCTTCATGCTGACACACCTTCACGATTCACCAGTGTGCCCAGCCCCCAAAACATGGGCGCTTGTGGCATATCGTTGCCCTCAATTCGTAGAATAAAGGCGGCAACGCCTTCTCGTCGAATGGCATATAAATCGTTATTTACCGTGCTTGGATTTAACTTTAGCGATTTGGCAATCGCTGCCGATTTCATGCCATCACGCATTAATTTGGCAACCTCTAGCCTGCGTGCATCCCAAACAGCCAAAGCTTTGTCTTGCGCTTCCACTGCGTTGAGTGCTTTCAAATCAGCGTTGATAAGCTGTGGTGACACACCCAGCGCACGGGAAATATCAACAGGACGCTTGCCTGCTTTACGCATTTTAAACACTTGCGCACGTCTTGTTTCACATCGCATCCTTTGATTATCTGACATCGCCATGACTACACACGCTTCCATTTGTTCTTGCGAAACCATTGGGAATTCATGCAACCTTCACGCTCACAGCTACGCACACTCGGGCAATCATTCACCCACTTGTGCCAACCCATCCAGCACATCAACTTTCCAATCATGTTTCACCTCCGCCATTAATCATTGCCTTGCCCTGAAAAATCTTTGGTTGCTGCGAGCTCCTGCAATATGTTTTCATCCACAGCTTCTTGTTTTTTTGCGAACCACAAGCATTTTTCCTTGGCTGGGCACTCACCCAACAGGTAGCATCGCAAGTTGTCTGAATTGCATTCATGCCTCATGCCATCACCTGCACAAATTTGGCAATAATGTCCTTCATGCTTGATGTGTCCCCGTTTTGGATAAGGCAGGTGTTTTGCTCCCATTTGTTTGTTTCATTTGAATCAAACACAGATAGGCTGACTGTTTCATCATTTCGCCAAAAAATATTTACGGTTATGTTTTTATTCATGTTTTCCACATGTAAACTTTCATTAAACCTAGTCGCTGGCCCACGCTTATATTCACAGTAGGGCAGTGTGGGAAAATGGGCAGATAGAAAGGCTGCGCGCGGAATCATGATTGGTGCAGTTCCGTTTCTGAATCTTCATCATCAAAGTGGTAGATGGGCACTTCTCCATCTATCATGTTAAAGTCATCTTCGACCGTGTTATCAAACACGCACATAAGGAATCCAATATACCGGGCGACCTCATTCGCCGCCTCGCGTTGTTCAGATGTCGACCCATCCAATGTGTTGAACAAGCGATTGTGCGCGCGGGCTAGATTCTTTCTAAGCCCATTCATGGAATACCCCATACTGACTGCCGTTCTTTTTGGGATTGCTTCACTCATACTTCACCTCTCCTATATATCCACACCTGAGCCAACCAAGTCGTATTTGTAGTCGCTAAAAACACTGCAGCAGCAGCCGACCAAAGCTGTTCAAGTGATGGGTAATAAATAATGTTCCAAAAGCCCCAGCTTGCGAAAAAAAGCGGCGTGATGATGGAAACGCCACGAATCACCTTGCTGCGATAAGCTTTATAAATCGATGGCAACACAGCCACCGCCCCAAAGACCTCAAACAAGGCATTGATTTGGTCCATGTTCATAACATTGGCTCACGATTAGCTTCTGTACCCACAGGCGCACTCAAATGCCAGTCAATGGTAGCTAGCGCATCAAATGGTTGATGATACACAACCTCTGCCGTTTCATTTTCCATCAATCTCATATTGGATATTTTCAGAAAACCCCAGCCTTTGCTGCGGCTGCTATGCATAAACAGCGTCCAAGTATTTGGTTTAGCATCAAGGATTTGGTGGAAGTCGCTACCACGGATAATATTGAACCAACGCACCACGCGCTCGGTTGTATTCATGCCACAAGTATGTTCAGTGTTGAGATAATCAAGGCGAGATTCTCGGTAAGAACCTGCCAAAACCACAGACACAGCCCTTTTCCAAGGGTGGTCATGCAATGAGCGGTCGCCATCACCAGAGACGAATCGATGCAAGTAGAATGTCCAGCCCAAAAATGTGCCCAAATAATACCGCTCAAGGTACGGCGCACCGTCAATATCAATCAATCGGCAAGGTTTGTTTGCTGTGAATTTATAAAGTAGCTGCTTCATGATGCGACCACCACATTAAATTGAGCCACCATATCTTCATGCCACGCCTTATCTTTTGTTGACATAAGTTTATCCGTAAGGGCAAACTTGCCTTGGTCATCAAAGACCATCTCTGCCGAATCAATATCGCCATCAGGCGCATAATAAAAAAACGTAAACATCGGGTCATCAAAATGGCGCTGGAAAGTAAAGAGCATGTCAGGAAAAGCCGCACACAGCGCACGCTTCACCTTGTCCGCCGCCTTGCGGGTTGCCATTTCTTTTTGATAAAGGTCTTGAAGCATATTCATTTCACGCCACCTTCAAGGCAGGGCTTGATGTTTGCAGCATGGCATCCACAGATGCCGATAGGTTTACATCGGCATGGATATTGGCGTAGATGCGCTCAATCATGCGCAGTTGCTCAATGATATGCGTTTGCGCGGCATCCATAGGTGCACCGCATTGGTGAATCAGCGCCAGTTGTTCAAAGTTTTCCGCCAATGTTTTGGCATCATTACTGCAGCTCGTAATATCATGGAGTAGTGTTTTTTTATTCATCATCACCCTCGTGTTTAAAATAGCCTTTCTCGTTGGGTTTGGTTGCCCAGGTCCTGTTTTTGTTGACCAACAGCTTGGATTCCACAGCCTCTAACAAGTCATAACCATTTTTGTGGGCGTGGTGCATTAGAAGCATAACAATATCGGCTGCCTCATTTGGCGATTCATCCTCAAGGAACTCACCAATTTCTTCTTGTAAATGTGCCGTGATAGATTTGTTGGTGCTTTGTGGGAAGGTATGGTCTGCCCATGTGCCAACATCTTCTTGTAATGTTTTGGCAAAATTCCCACGCACTGGTGGGAAACGCTCCAAAGGCGATGGCGATGGGCACAACACATTCTTCGCTTCGCCTGTTAATGTATCTTCTTGCTTTTGCATTCTGCACACTCCCTATTTGCTGCTGCAATAATCAATGAGACTTGGCTCATCCGATTGTATCGAACCTTCAATAGCACCGTATCTTTAGCGGGGCCACGGTGTTCCGTGTATTGATAGCCAGCATTGTTAAGATGCTGCTGAAACACAGGAAGCTTCCATGTATCAAGGACAACTCCCGCTGTTTTCATGCCAGCTTGCCCCAACAACATTTTTTAAACTTTTTACCGCTTTTGCATGGACAAGGTTTATTCCTCATCCAATTCTTGCGTTTCGGCTTATTCATTGCTTTTACTTCTTCAAGCTCATCGCTTGGAATGGGCATAAGGTCGAGGCGCTTCTGTTGGAACGCTGCCGCGACATCCTCGTCATTCAGTTGTACAATCTCACCCGATGGACAGTGCATAATCTTTCACCTCATTGTGTAAACTTTGGAGTACCGCAACAGCCGCATCTTCGTCCAATTCAGCAATCACGCCTTGAAGGTGAAGCAACCATGCCGCGCCTGCATAAAAAGCTTTCTTCATTTCTTTAACCTGAACATCAGGTGCATCTTTTGGGATAACCCGCTCCCTGATTTCATCAAATCCATCTTTAACTGTATTCATTTCACCATCCTTCATGCATCGGCAGCGCTTCGTAATCTTTCACAGACATCAAAACCCTCTCAAAAATAAAGGCTTCTCCTGCATCAAGCTCATTTAGTTGATCTATCGCATCATCCCATTCCATGACACACCAGTTGTTTGGGTTGTTAGCAGGGGATAGCTTGGCGTAGGTTTTGTGGGTGAAATCGCTCATGACACCACCGCATGTGTTGCTAAAAACCTTACTTCTTGTTTCGTTAGCGGGCGGCGAACCGACCACAGGTAGTTACAAAAATGTTGTTTTTTTATCATGCCTTTCCTCCCTGTTTCATCAGCGCAATGAGTTGCAACACGGCAGGCAACACTTCAAGTGCTTCCCGCTCAATGCGAGCTGCTTCTTTAGCTGAAATTTTTGTGCTTAATTCAGAATCGACAAGGCAGGCGTTTTGTATTTCAGCGAACACATCGCCGACCTCTTTGGATAATTCGAGCACCCGCGCTGCCAAACCACCATCCCCGACTTCAACATGCTGTGGCAATTTGTATGCTGCTATACCCAGTGGGCGCAGCAGCTCATCAATCACCATGGTGTCCATGCCCGAGCGAAGCAGCCTATAAAACTCTTTTAAACCAGGTGGATGCTGTTCGCTGAACACAGAAACCGTGTTTTGAATATACTTTTTGCTCCGCCCTGTGATTTCGGCGGCGTAATCCGTGCCAAGCGGTTGAAAATGCTTGTCGCGGGTGAGAAGTCCTTCTTCATCACCCTCAACACATACTTGATACACTTTTAAGAATCTTGTTAGGTCGCGCTCAACGCCGCGCGAAGTCGTGGGCTTACACATGTGACACCTCTTTGGATTGTAACGTAGCATCGTCCACATCATCTGCTGTATGATTCGCTGCATGTTGATTGGTTCCTTCTTCCTTCGCCCACAAAGCAAACAGGTCTGTGTTGACAGGGTTGCTCAAAATCGAGCGGATGGTGGACTGGGCCCATATTTGTCTGCCTTTTTGGGTCTTAAAGCGCGATGCGCTCATGGCTTTGGCAATATCGGTGTTGCCCAGCTTGCTAAGATAATGCAGCTCCCAAATGCGCTTCAGCGCTTCTTGTTCGGCTGGGTGGGGCATGCGCTGCTTGGCTTTATTGTATTTCCAACCGTAGGGCGCGTGAAAGGAGTGCTGCTGCCCCGTGTCTCGCTTATGCCCAAGCACAGCCTTGGTGCGCTCGCCAACGCGCATACGCTCGCATTCAGCATCAATCAAATCGTAGGCGAAAATGCGGCGACCTCGGGCGGTGGTGACATCTGCAGCCAATCCACCCATTTCCACGAAAAACAGAGATTTGCCCATGGCGGCAAATTCATCCGCAGTCTGCAAGCCCTCAATGGTGTTGCGAAACATGCGGTCAATCTTGCAAGACACCACCGCATCCACGTCATCAGCGCGGCATTGCTCAAGCAACTGCATCATGGCAGGTCGGCTTTTGATTGCCTTGGCAGAGCTTGCATCTTCGAGAAAACCCACCAAATGGAGATGATACATCTCGCAATAGCGCGTAATAAGTTCCTTTTGCGCTTCGATTGAGCCACCAAATTGCTCTTGTTTTTTGGTGCTTACGCGAATGTACCCAATGGTCTTTTTCATGCCGCTTTTTCCGTTTCAGCCTTTTCGCTATTTAATAAAGGCGTAGGGTCGATGTTTTCACGCACACATACACCAATAATCCTGTCGGATGTAGCTTTGCTTAGAAGGTTTGGCATCATATATATAGCATGTCTTTTCACACCCATCGCGTCTGCCAAAGGCTTCACTCCTCCGAATAAATTGATTACTTTTTGTTTTTCCATGCGGCAAAATGTAAAGATATTTACCGCTATGTCAAGACCTTTACAATATAAAATGTAATCATCTTTACATGACACAGGGCGATAGATTAAGAAAAGCTAGAAAAAGCAAAGGGTTATCTCAAGATGGACTTGCGAACTTGTCGGGCGTTGGCAGGGTGACAATTACCCAGATTGAGAGCGGTAAGGTCTCAAGCATTGATGGGGCAAACCTACTCAAGCTTGCTGAAGTTTTAGAAATTAACCCAAAATGGCTGATTGATGGCAGCGAGCCACAAGGCATGTTACCTATGCTACCAGCATCGCATTATGAACACATGGATGTAGCAGCGGCTATACCCGAATTTTCGAATGTTACTGACAGCGTGATGGAAATCATACGCACACTGTCTTTAGTAAATGCTAGCATCGATGATGAAACAAGAGGTGAAATAAAAAGTCTCTTGGTAAAGTTGGAAGCTATGCACGCATCCATAGCGCAGCAGGTGGCAGAGCCATCGGGGGCGTATGTGGTCGCGGCAGAAAGTGAGCAGGCATTGTTGACCCATTTTCGCAGTTTGGGCGCATCAGATAAAGAGATGGCGCTATCAATTATTGCAGAAATCGCCAAGAAGCGTTAAGTTGCTTTATTCATATATAATAAGAGAGGTGAACGAATGAAGAAGGTATTATTACTAATATGCACTATGGCGCTGGCATCATGCGCATCCGCTGCTTATCAACAGAGCGCAAAGCTTAGCTACCCTGCCAAGCCAGCCGATAGTTTGGTGCTCACTCAAGTGGATGCCATGATTCGACCAACCCTAAAAGACCCTACATCATTGAAGAATTTACACATCACAACATCTTATAAGTGCTACGCTTCAAAAATGGAGTTCACGGATAATGTTAGCCCTAAACACACCTATGGGTATTGGTGCTACGACTTTACATACCAAGCCACCAATAGCTATGGCGGCTACGTTACAGGCACAAGCTTCGGTGTGTTCGCTAATGGGCACATGCAAAGTGTGAACGCACTCGGCGAGACTGTCCGCAAGCATGATGATATTTATGTTTACCATTCGCCAAACGTGAGATAACCAACAAATCGTAGTTTATGGGTTCGCTTCTTCAACCCCTCAACCCCAGCGCAGCCCATGAAAGGCGGCGGCTGGGTTGTTCGTTGGGCGTTTGAAGCCAAGAATGGGTATGGCAACATGATTCCGCAAAGTTCACGCTGCGAAGTTAAAGATGGAAAGATTCAATATTTTAAAGTTTTTAATCGATAACAAAAAAAGGAAAGTCATGAAAATAATATCTTACTTAGCGATAGCCGTGTTGTTGGCGGCGTGTTCAACACAAACTATTTATATTAATAAAGGGCAATCATACAATTATGACCCTAAAGCGAATGAAATTCAGCATTTTTTATTGGGCGGTATAGGGCAGGAGCAAACTCTTGACGCTGAGCGTGTTTGCGGGAAAAGAAGCCGCGTAGCTAAAGTAGCTGTCAAGCAAACATTCGGTGACGTAATTATTGGATTTGTCACTTTTGGTGTTTTGTCGCCACGCCACGCTGAAGTGTACTGCAGACGAAAGAGGTAGCCACCTTAATCTATGAAAAAAAAGAGCAACCTGCCCAGATATGTGATTTTCAATCATGGCGCATACTTCTTCCGCCGACCAGACAGTAAAAAATGGATTCATCTCGGGCGAAGCGAAAGTGAAATGTATCTTGCCCTAGCAAAGCTAACTTCAGGTTCAAACAACGACACCATGGAAATGCATTTTGCTAGGTATCTTAAAGAATACACGCCAAAAAAAGCACCATCAACCCAAAAAGAAGAAGTGCGCATCATGGGCAACCTGATTAAAAGCTTTGGGAAAATGAGACCCGCAGAAATCAAACCGCACCATGTATTCACCTACCATGAAGCGCGAAGCAGAACCACGCCAAACGGTGCAGACCGAGAAAAGGCCCTGCTATCATCCGTGATGTGCAAACTTATGAATCATGGCATCGTGGACAAAAACCCCTGCCTTGGCATCAAAAAGAATGGCTCAAAAGTCCGTATGCGCTATGTTACAGATGAAGAATTTGAGGCTGTTTACAAACATGCGTCACCCATCATGCAGGTCGCCATGAGCATCGCCTACCTTACAGGCTTGCGCATGGGTGACATAATCAGCCTCACCAAAGATGACATCAAAGAAGATGGGCTATATTGCGACACATCAAAAACAACACGAGCCATGATCTACAACTGGAGCGATGCCCTACTCGACACCATCAATAAAGCCCGCGAACACACTGGCGACAGCACATACATCATCGCCAACAAACATGGGCAAAGATACACAGCCAGCGGCTTCAAATCGTCATGGCAACGCCTCATGCGCAAAACAGCAGAAGCCGAAGGCATAGAGCGATTTCAGTTCAGAGACCTACGAACCAAAGCAGCCGAAGACACCACCGAAAACGCCCAAAAACTGCTTGGACATTCGTCCGATGCCATCACCAACCGAAACTACAAAGTGCGCCCATGGCGCGTCAATCCCACCAAGTAAAACTTGCCACACCGAAGCTTGTAAGCTATTGATAAATAAAGGGCTCATATCATCAATCTTTGTGGCAATAATCAAGCTAACCTATTGAAATCACTCACATTACACACACACTGGGGGTGTGGTGGTCGCAGGTTCAAATCCTGCCGTCCCGACCATTTCCATCTTAAAAAACAACAACTTAGAAGATTTAAAAAAGTGACAAAAATTGTCAACTGTCTCACAAATAGCGAAT
>JALUXZ010000087.1 GCA_027018935.1 Mariprofundaceae bacterium | reverse complement strand
TTTGTGCCATCCAATAAGTATATTTTATTTGGTCATCATTATGCTTCGATTGCAGGGCTTGCACCGATGTTGGGGCCTGCGATTGCTGTGATTTGGGGTTGGGTTCCTGCCTTGTGTTGGGTGGTGTTTGGTACTTTATTGATTGGTGCGGTGCATGATTTTACAGCTTTGGTGCTGTCCTCTCGCTTTCAAGGGCAAAGTGTGGGAAGTATTGCCAAAGATGTGATTTCTCCACGAACACGGTTGTTGTTTTTGTTGGTCATCTTCTTTTTGGTGGCGTTGGCAATGGGTGTGTTTGTATTGGTGATTTCGGGGATTTTCGCATCACCCGATGCAGCACATATTCCCGCAACGGCACATCCTGAAGCAATTTTCCCCACTTATAGCTTGATGTTGATTGCGATGGTGATTGGCTTTTTCGTGTATAAAAAGAATTATCCTGTGTGGCCGCTGATTGCATTGGGTTTTGTGGCGATGTTGTTGACCACCATGTGGGGCTTAAATCATCCGATTACGGGGTTCTCTGCACATGCGTGGACTTGGTCGCTGCTGATTTATGCCTTTATTGCCAGTGTCTTGCCTGTGTGGTTGTTGTTGCAGCCGCGAGATTTCCTCAATTCATTGTTGCTGTACCTCGCATTGTTTTCGATGTTGATTGGCTTTTTTCTATTGGATCCCGATTGGGTTGCTCCTGCCGTCAACCCCAACCCTGTGGGCGCGCCACCGATGCTGCCTTTTTTGTTTATTGTGATTGCTTGTGGTGCTGTTTCGGGTTTTCATGGCTTGGTGGCATCGGGCACAAGTTCCAAACAATTGAATAAAGAAACCGATGCGCCGTTGATTGGCTATGGCGGCATGATTGGTGAGTCCTTGTTGGCATTGCTGGCAGTGTTGGCGACAACAGCAGGTGCATTTGCCACGCGCGCAGATTGGGAAAGTTTTTATGGTTCATGGGATAAAGCGGTGGGGCTGCATCAAAAATTGGGCGTGTTTATTCAAGGCAATGCCAACTTTATTCATCAACTGGGTGTGCCTTTGGATTATGCGGCAGCATTTATCAGTGTGGTGGTGGTTGGCTTTGCGATGACTTCCGTGGATACAGGTGCGCGTTTGTTGCGTTTTAATATTCAGGAAATTGGTGCGACAATTGGTGTCAAAACCTTGGGAAATCGCTATGTGGCGACGACATTGGCGGTAGCTGCCATGGGCTTTTTTGCCTTTTTTGAAGTGAATGGAAAGCCCGCAGGTTTGTTTTTATGGACTTTGTTTGGAACAACCAACCAAATCATGGCAGCGATGACTTTGTTGACGGTTACTATCTATCTTTATCGCAAAAAGAAACCCATTTTGTACACGCTATTGCCGATGATTCTGGTCTTGGGGGCAACGATTTCGGGCATGGTGATGGGCGTGTTCAAAGCCATCAGCCATGAACAATGGGCAGTGGCTTCTGTGGGCAGTGTGATTTTTTTATTGGCAGTTTGGGTATTGATAGAAGGTTTATTGGCTGTTCGCGGTGTACATCGTGAACGCAAAGGTGAGGAACTATGAAAATATTTGGACAACGCATGAAACTATGTTTGGCAATAGGATTGTTGATGCTTTTAGCCTCGTGTGGAGGTGGGGGTGGAAGTGCGCCTCCAACGACGACTGCTGCGACCCAAGCAAGCAATGGTCGGTTGTTTGTGGGGGTAACAGAACAAACACTTGCGCCTGCAAGTGCTACGGCTTGGGAAGGCAAGGCTGGACACCGCATTCATCGTGTCCACCGTTTTTATGATTTCACAACGCCAGCGTATTTATGGACGAATGAAGTGCCTACGATATTAAATGCAAAATATAAGCTCATGTTGACGATGCAGCCAACATTGGGAAATAATAAGGTTAGTGTGCTGAAAGATATTTATTCAGGTGTGATGGATCCCTATATTGATGTTTCTATCAAGGGGGTTCTCAGCGTGAAAACCGCATTTCCTAATGCTGATATTTGGATGCGGTTTGGACACGAAATGAATGGGGATTGGTATCCTTGGGGTTCGAGTTTTAATCAGGGTACTACGGCGCGCCATTTAGGCAATACGCCACAAGATTATATCAATGCCTACCGCCATGTGGTGGATCGTTTCCGCGCCGCAGGCTTGGGATCCAAGATGGTGAAATGGGTATTCTCGCCCAATGTATGGCCTACGGATAATTTTAGTGAGTTTTATCCTGGTGATACTTATGTGGATATGATTTCTGTATCAGGGTTTAATTTTGGCACACAAACCACCTTGCACCCGACATTAACATGGCAAAGTTTCAATCAAATTCATCAGTTTACCTACAATAGGTTAACCACCTTACATCCCACAAAGCCATACTTCATTGCGGGTATATCCTGTGCGGAACTAGCGCCTGTTGGCAAAAGTAAAGCCGCTTGGATTGATGATATGACGCTACAGCTTAAAAATGGCTACCCTCAATTGATAGGGGTCTTTTGGTTTGATGTGAATAAAAAAGCAGCAGGCGAAGCCAATTGGCGCATTGATTCATCACCGCAAAGCCTGGGTGCGATTCAACTCATGTATGGTACTGCGGGTATTTGGCAGAAATAATGGACTTTTTTGCTTTTTTGAAGTGAATGAAAAGCCCGCAGGTTTGTTTTGTGGGCTTTGTTGACAGTTAGTGGCGACATCGTGAACGACAGGGTGAGAAAAAATGATGATATTTAGAAAACGAACGAAGCCATGCTTGGCAATCGGATTATTGATGCTTTTGGCATCGTGCGGTGGGGGTGGAGGCAATTCTACAAC
>JALUXZ010000086.1 GCA_027018935.1 Mariprofundaceae bacterium | reverse complement strand
TGCGGTAAGCAAAGCGAATGATAGCGCTGCATTTGGTAATGCGATTCATGGCTTTTTGGGTGCAGATATTGGCAATGATACAGATGCAAGGCTTGCCCAAGCAGCCAAGCTGTTAACCGATTGGGGCGAAGCTGGATCTATTGCGCCTGAGTTTATGCTTCAAGCAAGTGATAGGCTGAATACTTATATCAGCGAGCATTATGCAGATGCCAAAGTATTAACCGAATGGCCGCTTATCATGCGTATGCCAAATCAACAGCAGATGCAGGGCTGGTTGGATATGTTGCTTGAATTACCTGATGGATATGTTGTTATTGACCATAAGAGTTATTCAGGGGGAGATGCTGGGGAGCATTGCAAGCAATATGCGCCGCAATTGGCAGTGTATAAACAAGCCGTTGAGCTTGCGACAGGCAAACCAGTGCTCAAAACGCTCATTCATATGCCTATGGTTGGTGAGATGTATGAGGTGTTTAATCCCGAGTAACTCTCTACCTACTAAAAAGGACAATGATAGAAAAGAACTAAATGAACGCTTTTTTGATCTGTTATTTACAAGAAAAAAAGGTGCTTTGACTACTATGGTTGCGCCTCATACACTTGTCTGGGTCTAAGTTATAACGATTTGGATGGTATGTAGAATGATGGGGATGCGCAATTAGCTTGGATGAAAGCTATACGTTCTGATACTGAAGTGTCGAAGAAGATAGCTGATCAGTTATTGGTTTTTTGTGAGCTTGATACAATGGCGATGGAAAAGATTATGGATGCTTTAATGGGGCGGACTTTCAGTTAGGTGCATCAGGTCTAAATAAAGAAACTGATTTGAATTAGTCTTTTTGGGAGAGAGTTAATGAAGGTGAAAACCAACAAATGGCATAGTGTCAAAGAGCAAAGCCTTGCTGTCTTTGCTCGAAATGCTGGGTTTGATTTAGCGATGTACCGAGATTACTCCGAAGATGTTCAAGACGAACTAAGAAAAAGGGCAGTTAAAGAGGCGATGGCGGAGATAGAGTATGCCTGTGAGGATAAAGGGTTTGATTTCAGTGGTGTAAAGAAAGGCGTGTATGTGATTACACTCTCAAATCCTTTGTCAATTCAATACTTTCATCGCAAATCAAAGGTTATCTATATTGGTCGAGGGGCTATTAAAGACCGTATAAAATCTCATTTTGAGAATAAGTTATTTGACTTCATGCTTACTTTAAATGGGGCAGACTTTGATTTCCACTTTGCTAAACCAGCCCTGGCAGGGACACCAGATTACTTTAAACATGTGGAACATCTAATGCTTGAGTATTTTATGGTGCAGTATGGTGGGTTAGATAATGAGGTAAGAAGATATCCAATACTTAATAAGTATGCAGGTAGTGATAAGAGCTACAGAGGTGGGGATGATTGGTGGAAACAGCCTTTAAAGGCATGTGGGACACCTCCTCTTTGGGAATTAAAGCCTACGGGTGATTCTATTTTTTCACCATTAGATGGGTAATTAGAGCATGAAATTCTTGGTTTGGTACAGTGTTATTAAAAAATTAAGAAAGCTGAATTATATGGCTAAATGTGGGCAAGTTGTGACTATTTGTTTGTTTGGATTGGGTGAATACAATCATATGTTCCCGCCCGCTTGCTTAACGACAGGTAAAACATATATTGTTATGACTTTTGTCGTTAATATGGTTTGATTGAAGTGAAATGTGATTCCTATAATTTTTGATTCTGTCATGCCATCTGTGCTTCTTTTATTGGCAGTATTCTTTGCTGTCACAGGATTAAAGCTTTATGCGCCTAAAATTAAAGGCTGGATCGGTGAGCAAGAAATTCGGAATATTTTATCGAGCTTGAATAAGCAGGCATACACTTGTTTTCATGATGTTTTATTGCCCGCCCGTGAAGACACCACACAAATTGACCATATTGTTATCGTTGGTGACACATGCTTTGTGATTGAAACAAAAGCCTATGCAGGCTGGATATTCGGCAATAAAAAGTCAAAAACGTGGACGCAATCTTTAAACAAACGCTCGCGATTTTCATTTCAAAACCCTCTTCGACAAAACTACAAACATATCAAAGCGATTGAACCGCATCTTGAAGGATTAAAGATGGTTGGCCTAGTTGTGTTCACAGAAGGAAAGTTTAAAGGCGATAGAATTGATCGTGTGCTATACAGCAAAGAGCTGAAGGCGTATCTGCTGAAATATAATGTGGATAAAAGCTTTGACCATAGCGCTCAGCTTCATGCACTACAAAAGGCTATGATTACAGACAAGGCGGAGCATCAAGCGCATGTGCGTAGGCTGCAAGACAAGTATGGAGGACGTTGGAGAGCGCTCGTAGCCAATTCATTCTTAGCGGCATCTTTGGTTTTGGTGGTGATGTGGTTTGGTTATGATTCTAAAGCGCCAGTTCAATCTTCTGCTGCATCACAACCCAAACAAGCTTTGATACAACCAAGCCATGAGCCTGCTCAAGCACAGCTAACTATTAAGAAAAAACAAGTTATGGCCAAGCCACCAGTTGTGAACGGATTTATGGAAGGGAAAGTGATTATCCCTAACGGACGGGGCTTTCGTGTGTTGAAAGTGGGCGAACAAACGCGAGATGGATGGATATTAAATGTTGCGAGTAGCACAAGTGCTGAGTTTTCTAATGCAGCGGGGCAATTGATTAAAGTGTCAGTAAAACAAAGAGGTGTGCAAAAATGAGTGATACAGTAATGCGGCAATGGCAAATGCTTAGGCTTGTACCAAGAAGCCCTAGTAAGATTGATACAACAAGTTTGGTGCATGCTCTAGCTTCGGAAAGCTTTGTGGTGACGCAGCGAACAGTACAGCGTGATTTAGAAAAGTTTGCGACCATTTTTCCACTAGAATGCGACGATAGAAGTAAGCCATTTGGTTGGTCATGGTCTAGGGATTCAGCCACATTAGATATTCCTGGAATGGATTCGCACACAGCCTTGGCATTTTATTTGGCTGAGCAACATTTGGAACCCATTTTGCCGCATGAAACAGTGAGCCATCTATCACCGCATTTTAAAACGGCTCAGAAAGTGCTCAATGAGCTTCAATCGAATAGCGGCGCAACATCTTGGGTAGATAAGGTGCGTGTGTTAAGGAAAGGGCCTGACTTATCTACACCTGATATTGACTCTGATGTACAACATCAGGTTTATACGGCGTTATTACTCAATCGTCGTTTGGATGTTGAATACAAGGCAAGGGGTTCAAAAGAGCTAAAAAAATACATCATTACACCGCTTGGTTTGGTGTTGAAAAACGGCATCTTTTATCTGCCTTGTACGATTGGTGACTATACAGATATAAGGCTGCTAACGTTGCATCGATTACTATCTGCAACCAAGCTGGATATTCCCGCAACCATCCCTGAAATGTTTAATCTAGATAAATACATTGCATCAGGGGAACTGAGTTTTGAAACGGGTAATCAGATCCAATTAAAAGCATTGGTTAGCCCCAGTGTTGCGTTTCATTTAAGTGAATGTGAGTTAGGTGTTAATCAAAACTTGACGGAACAGGGTGATGTTTGGTTGCTCGAAACGACAGTAATGGAAACATCAGAACTTCGCTTTTGGTTAAGAGGTTATGATGAAGAGATTGAGGTGTTAGAACCTCAGGAGCTTCGAGAGAAACTGCATGAAAGCGCAAAAGCCTTGGTGGCAAAGTACGAACGATAGTATGTAATAAGGTGAGTCCAAGTGGATTGAACTAGAGATAGAAAAAATCTTTACCAAATTTCATAAAGTTTTTTTTGGAAGATAGCAAACGTCTACTGAAATGTAGGCAGTTTAAAAAGTACGATTCTCCCATATCCCAAGCTTGGGAATGTAGATATGCCTATTCCTTATATTCATGATTCACTTGTGTTTGCAATTCATTCGTTTTTTATCATGCTTACACTTGGGAGAGAGTATGCGAAGGATAGGGTTATTTGTTATTGGGCATTCGCCAGCTATCATTTTAGAAACATTGGTTGCTCGGAGTTTGGATGGAATGTTGCCTGATAAAGTGATTGTGATAAGCACTGAGACAGGTGTAAAACTGCTCAAGCAACGCCTATTTTTAGAGGGGGGATGGCGCGATTTCTGCCAAGCTTGGCCTGATATGCAAGATATTCAGTTTGATGAGCGTTCACTGCACAAACCAGAAGGCGTGGATGATATTCGCTCTAATGCTGAAAATATTAACATGACCAATCTTATTTTTACCATGGTAAATGAATGTATTGAATGTTCTGATTTTTTGGATGCCTCCCTTGCTGGAGGTCGAAAGACCATGGGTTACTATTTGGGCTTAGCGATGAGTTTGTTTGCTCGAAATCAAGATAGGTTAACGCATGTGCTGGTTCCTCCTGAGTGGGAGCAAGATAAGCGATTCTTATTTCCTGATAGGAATCAAAGTGAGCAGATTGCTTTGATTGATGTGCCTTTTATTCGCTTGAGAAATCATGTTAAAGCATCTGTCCAGCGTATGGATTTAAACATTTTGGTTGAATCGGCGCAAACCTCGATTGATATTCAGGCATTAGCACCCATCAGTGTTTTTATTAAACGCAAAACTATCACGTATTTGGGCAAAAAAATTACTTTGCCTGATCGTGAGTTTGCGATTTATTTATTCTTTGCTAGGCAGAAAGTTCACCATTGTTCGCATCCCGAACAAGCTTTGTGTGGTGATTGCCATGATTGCTTCTTATCTATCGATGATATGGATGATAAAAAGGATGATTTACTGCAAATTCGAGCCATGTTTGGAGGCATGCATACGGGGCATTATGAACGTTTCCAAAAGGCTTGGGATGAGCCACGGGCTGCGCAAGATTGTTTGCCAGAGCCAATAAGAAGAATTGCTCAGGAAGTGGAGCATGTTTTTGCCGTTGATCCACGGGCTGAAAAACTATTGATTAAAAATATAGGCAAACGAAATGCTACGGCTTATGGTTTACTGGCGGATAAAACACAGATTCGTATCGAAAGGGAGTGAGGGAAATGGAAACAATCAAGGCAACGTATCGTATTGTGACGCCCATGTTTATTGGTGGGGCAGATCACAAGCCAGATGATGGCATACGTCCGCCATCATTTAAGGGCGCATTGCGCTTTTGGTGGCGGGCGTTGAATTGGGGAAGGTTTGAGAGCTTGGGGGAACTACACAGGAAAGAAGTTGAGCTGTTTGGTGGAAGTTCAGAACAGGGAGGACAAGGGGCTTTTTTATTAAAAATTGAAAGTAAGTCATTAAATAACAAGGAGTTATCTCCCGAAAGTGGCCATCAATATCTTCTGGGGCAAGGTCTATATCATTTTAAGCAAGGCTTGCTACGCGCGCCCATTTATTCAGGAGAGTTTGATGTGACATTACGATTTCGTAAAAGTGATAAAATAGACACTATTAAAGAAGCTCTCATTTGCTTGGGATGTCTAGGTGGGTTAGGCAGTAGATCAAGAAAAGGCTTTGGCTCGTTATCCATTGTTTCGTTAAAAGTTGGTGAAAATAAACAAGAACTACCACAAAATACAGATGATTTACAGCAATTATTTCAATCCGTGATGAATAGCTATGATGGCTTGCCTCCATACTCTGCATTTTCAATATATTCACGCATTGATATATCTCAAACAGGAAATGAGGCTCTGGAACTCCTGAATATTGCAGGAAGAGAATTGCAAATGTACCGAGGCTATGGGAGAAAGCAGGGCGGCAAGCATAAAATTAATGGTGTTGATGCTGAACAAAATTTTGCAAAAGATCATGATCTTGTCCTTGATTTTATCAATGGTAAAGGTCTTTCCAAACATCCTGACCGTGTCGTGTTTGGGTTACCACATAATTACTTTTTCTCTTCTGCCAAGAAGGGAATAGATATTGAAGCATCTGGCAAAGGAAGATCCCGGCGAGCTTCACCTTTAATCTTGCATATCCATGAGTTTCCCAATCAGCAATGCGCTTTAATACAGACCTTGCTGCCAGCCATCTTCTTGCCTGAAGGAGATAAGGTGAAATTCAAATATAAACGGGGTCGAGGTGATGTGGTTACACAGAAAGTAATCCATCAGGAAAATTGGGATGTTGTGTACGATTTCATGGATCGCTTTCCTAATCGTGTCTCGGTGTTTGGAGGTGCGGTATGAATGGTCAGAAGTTCCTACATTTCACACTTGGTCCAGTACAAGGTTTTGTGTCACAAGCTCGGCGCACACGCGATTTCTGGGCAGGTTCATTCTTATTATCTTGGTTGACGGCACATGCCATAAAGGCCGTGCAAGATGCGGGCGGCACGATTGTGATGCCTTCTACGGGGGGCGATGCGCTGCTTGTACGTTTAGCAAAGGACAAGGAAGGAATGGAAGGACCGACCGTTGGTTCTTTGCCCAATAATTTTATTGCCAAAGTCCCTGATGGGTTTGATGGCAATATTGCAACAAAAGCAGTTCAAAAGGCATGGGAATCTTTAGCGGATGCGGTTTGGCATCATGATGGACTGGAAGCTGTGGGTGTATCCAAAGAGCTATGGGATTCTCAAATTGAATCCTTTTGGGATATGGCATGGGTAATTTCTGATAGCGATGATGCCGCAGTGTTGGCGCAGCGTAAAAACTGGCGTAGTTATATGCCGCCTGCAACGGAAGGTGATAAATGCACCATGATGGGTGAATGGCAGGAATTATCAGGCGCAGAAAAACCAAACCCAAGTCAGCAGAAAGTGTTTTGGCAGCAGTTAAAACAACAAGCCAAGATTTCAGATATTGAGTTGCGCGAGAATGAACGTCTTTGTGCTATTGCCTATGTAAAACGGCAATTTGTGCATGTATGGCAAGAGGTTGAGGGTCATCAAGGTTGGAAGCTTCCGACATCCGTTCCATCCACCTCCTATATGGCGGCTGTGCATTGGTTGGAAAAGCTGATTGGTGATGACCCCGAACCTCAAGCCACACTGGAGTTTGCGAAAAAAGCGACCAGTGGTGAGCGATTAACCCGTATTCAGTCTATTTCCGAAGTTTTGAGCAAAAATCCTGCGGAGCATTTGAAGAACTTGGCTGATGTGGATGGTCGAGCTTTGTTTGATTCGGATAAAGCGGAAGATGCGAAACTTGTTGCTGCGAAACGCGCCATGCTGAAAACAGTGCAGGATTTTAATACGCCACTATCCCCTTTTTACGCCATCTTGATGATGGATGGGGATAACCTAGGAAAAACCAAAGAGGAATTGCAAAAAGCGGGTTTGCCTGCTAAAGCGCTATCTGATGCTTTGGCAGATTTTACCAAGCAAGTTCCCGATATTGTAAAAAAACACAATGGTTTCTTGGTTTATGCAGGTGGCGATGATGTGTTGGCGATTTTGCCATTGGAAGACGCTATGGATTGCGCCTTAGCTTGTCGTAAGGCCTATCAAGCCGCATTTGGTGAACAAAAGGCGACGATTTCTGCTGCCATTGAATATGCACACATGAAATTACCGCTAACTATGATTCTCAAAGATGCACATAAGCTATTGGATGATATTGCTAAGGATACAACAGGGCGTGATGCCATCGCTTGCCGTGTGTGGAAGCCAGGCGGTATCCAGCAGACATGGGCAATGCCGTGGGATAAAGCGGTTAAAGATGATACATTTATCTTGGCAGATTTAGCGAAGAAGTTGGGTGAAGGTGAGCAGGGTGAACCTGGTTATGCCAGTAAGCTATTGTATCATATTCGGGAAACACTGGAGATATTGCAGGGTGGCTCACAAATCGATAATAAGACCATCCAAAAGATGCTTGTTGCTGATTATATGAGTAGTGGACTTTTAGATGGTATCAAGGGCAGGGATAAAAAAGAAGGTAAAGCCAAAGCCTTGATTAAACCATTACTTGAGCAATGCAAAGAATTCAAAAATAAGCAGGCGACTGGAAAATATACTGCCAATGGTGCTTTGCTAATGCGATTCCTTGCGCAAAAGGGGGTGGAGCGATGAAAACATGGCAATTTGAGGCGTTGGACTCGCTGTTTTTCAGAGGCGCAAAGCCTTTTAATTCGGGTGAGGGCGGCTTTCTGGATTCGCAGTTTCCACCCACAGCGCAAACCATGGCAGGTGTGATTCGTGCGGCGATTGCGGAAAGCAAGGGTGTGAATTGGGCTAAGTTTCGCAATGGTGAACAGCCCAGTATTGCTGATTTAATTGGTGCAGATAGTGATGATGCAGGCAAACTAAGGTTCTGTGGGTCTTATGTTTGCAGGGATGGAGAACGTTTATATTCCATGCCGCTGCACTTGCTTTACAGCAGCAAAGAAAATACTTGGTGTAAGTTAGCACCATCCAAAGCCGAATTGAAAACGGATATGGGTGACAAGCGATTGCCTGAAGTGGTGGATAAGCTGGAAGGTGCGAAACCTTTGGAAAATGCCTGGTTGGATGGTGTAGAGCTTGAAAAAGTGCTGCTAGGGGAGTTTCCAAGCAAATATTACAAGGAAGAAGATTTATTTGTTGCTGAAGCACGCACGGGTATTGGCAGGGATAATGCGAAACGTAAGGTCAATGAAGGGATGCTTTATTTTACCCGTCATATCCGCTTAAAAGAAGGTGTAAGTCTGGCGATGGATGTGGAAGGTGCAGATGATGTAAGCCCTGCGAAAATGCTGCGTTTGGGTGGTGAAGGACGTATGGCGAATGTCAGTGTCGATAAAGCTGAGGATTCCCGCCTATGCGGGAATGACGAAACTTCGGATACAGCCATGATTATATTGCTAACGCATGGCGATTTTGGTGGTAATTCAGAACCAGAGCTTGAAGGTATAGAGATTATATCCGCTTGCGTGGGTAAAGCCGTGCGTGAGGGCGGCTGGGATTACAAAAATAGAAAGCCTAAACCGCTGAAATCACTGGTGCCTGCGGGCAGCGTGTATTTTGTCAAAGAAAAAGAAAAAGGCGCCATTGCAAGACTGGGCGCACCTATCGGAAATCGAACAAATTTTGGCTATGGCGAAATCGCTGTGGGAACTTGGGAGGATAAATCATGAAGCAAACTATTTTGGGCTTACGAGCAGAAACATCCATTCACGCAGGCACGGGGCAGAATAATGGCGTGATTGATATGCCGATTATGCGAGAGGCGCACACGGGATACCCATGTGTGTTTGGCTCGGCAGTCAAAGGCGCTTTTCGGGCGCATGCTGAAGTTCGGCGAAAAGATTTGAATATTAATATTAAGAAGGTGTTTGGTGATGCTGGAGAAGAAGGTAATGCTTCCAATATCAGTATGACAGATGCTCGTTTACTTTTGTTGCCCGTGCGCTCGCTTACCGGGCATTTTAAGCTGGTCACTTGCCCTGCGATTTTGCAGCGATTGAAGCGGGATATGCAGATGATGGATATGCAAGCGAGTTTTGACATTCCTGAACTCGATAGTCAGAAAGTGATTGGCAAGGATATAGGTAAAGAAGGCATCTTTCTTGAAGAGTTCAAATTTACATATGGTGGAGAGTTGTCAAAAAGCTTGGTTAAAGCTTTAGAATCGTTTGGTGTGGAGAGTTTGGAAAACCAACTGATTGTGATGCACAATGATGATTTCGCATGGTTTACCAAGAATGCTACGGCGGTCACACCGCATATTGCCATTGATAGTGAAACTAAAACGGTGAAGGGCAGTGCGCTTTGGTATGAAGAAACACTGCCTTCAGATGCCTTGCTTTATACCATGCTTATGGGCGATGATGAGCATGTGGATAGTGTGTTAGGTATGTTCTCAGCCGATAAGCCTTTTATTCAGATGGGCGGCAATGAAACTGTGGGTATGGGTTGGTGTAAGGTGCAGGAGGTGGCTGCATGAGCCTACAAACCATTTCTCAAGAGCGAGCCAATCACGCATTAGCGGCAGTTAAAGGCTGGGAAGATAAGAGTTCCAGCGATCAAAAAGAATTAAAATCCTATGTCGTAAGCATGCCAGCCATGATTTTAATGAGCGGCTTTGGGCAGACCTGCGCATTTTACAAGTCCAAAGGTGGTAATCACGCTGTTGTTTTAGACGCGCTTCAATCATGGCTAAACAAAGGTGATGTTATCACTTTTATCACACAGGCTTCTGCCCAAGAATATCAGCTTGCCGAAGCGGAAAGTCTTGAATACCTGAATTGGCTTAAAAAGTTTGCTAGGGCGTATCTGAAAGGAGATGAGTGATGTTGCCGTTACATTGTGATGCACAAGAATTTACAAATGTAGGGAAAGTGCCTGATTCAGCCCACGCGGGGCTATGGTATGACAGGTTTTTTAATCAGTATGATAGTGATTGCAAGGTTGGTGATGATGGTAAAACAAGCTGGATTAAAACTGTTGTAGGCTCAATAGGTGACGAAAAAAAGCTGGAGTCTTTTGCTGAGCGTCAGCAGGCATTACTTGAAGCCTACGGCGGTCAATCACTGGTCATGAGCGCCGATTGGCATTTTGTTACAGGCATGGGCAATAATCACCCTGTGGAAAATGGATTTGCTTGGCATCATACCTTAGGCGTGCCTTATTTAACGGGTGCGGCAGTGAAAGGCATGGTGCGAGCATGGTGTGAGGTTTGGCAGGAGTTTGATGAAGAAAGAATAAAGCAATGGTTTGGCGATACCAAGAAAAGTGGTGAGCTGATTTTCTTTGATGCAGTGCCCACTGCACCTGTAAAACTCAAAGCCGATATTATGACCCCGCATTATGGTGATTGGTATGCCGAAGGAGATAAAGCGCCCAAGCGTGATGGCAGTAATGTGCCTGCGGATTGGCATGATCCAGTGCCAGTGCCCTTTTTGGTGGTGGATAAGGGAGCTTTATTTCAGTTTGCTGTTGCCAAGCGTGCAGACAGTGATATTCAGCTTAAAGAAGTTACCGATGCATTAAGCAATGCCTTACAATGGCTGGGTGCAGGCGCGAAAACGGCTGCGGGTTATGGAAGGATGATTACCGAGAAGGAGTATCAGAAGAAGCAGGAGGCTGCGCAAAAGCAAGCACAAGAAGCACAGCAGCAAAAAAAGAATGCGAGGCAACAAACAAAAATAGGGAATCATCGCAAGGGGCTGACTCCTGCAGAAATTGCTAAGCAAAAAATGAAACAAAAGGCGAATAAGCCTGTGAATCAATCAAGCCATCAGGCTGAAGTGAAACAGGGAAACAAACATCAAGGCAAGAAAAAGCAGCAAGCAGCAAATACGAATCAAACACAAGCAGGGCAGGCGAGCATGGATGCTCTTAAAGCTTTGCAAGAAAAATATAATAGGAAATAAGCTATGATAAACAAAGGCTTGATGCAGGCGGCACAAAGCAAATCACGCTTGGCAGATGTGACTGGGATTGCAAACCCAACATTATCTAACTTGGCTTTTTTGGTGTTGTTTGTGATTACCCTAGGTTGGTTGGGGGATACATTGTTGGAGCTGCTACACACTTTTTTAGCTGTGGAGAATCACTTCTGGCGCAAGCTTTCTGTGGGTGTGTTGCCATTTATGTTGGTGATTTGTGTGGGGTGGGTGCGTTGGAAACTGGCGCAAAGAAAACGTGTGAAATTAAAAATACAAGCATCGGAAATAACACCGCATGCTGGCATGATTGTATTCCTTTCTGCTATTAACAATCCAAATTATATTGAGCGCTTAAAGCAATCCGATGAAAATATTCTCAATGAGGAACGCTGTTCATGGAAACCTATTCAACGAGGAATAGACAAACACAAGCAACGGTTAAATACAGTATGGGTGATTTGTTCTCCAGAGAGTGGCGAGCAATATAAATGGTTTGAGGCAATTTTTTCTAAGCTTTATCCCCATGTATCCTTTATTCGTCAAGATGTTTCCAGCTTTGAAAATATATCGACTTTAACGCAAACATTGGAAGATGTTTTAGCAGCCTTACCCAAAGATATGGATGAATCTGATGTGGTGATTGATATTACAGGCGGGCAAAAGCCTGCATCGATTGCAGGTATGATGGTATCGCTAGTCAATGCCAATCGGCAGGTGCAATATGTGCAAACCAATGCACCCTTTGATGTAAAAACGTATGATTACGAAATCAAAACCATGGGCAGGGATATTGTGTCGCAATGATTACCATTGATATTTCAGAACTATACGAAGAAACCGCCAAATTGGCGCAATTGCCTGATTATATAGCTCAAGCCAAAGCGCTGGCTGGCGATGGCAATGTGGTGAAATTAACGGGCGCAGGACCTGTTTGGCTGTATTTGAAGATTGCACACGCGTTGCATGGTAAGGCTGTTAAGCTTTATTATGATTCACCCGCCAGTGGGGAAGTGCTGATATTTGATCATGACCCTCACGGTTAAGCTTTTATTTCCCAAGCTTGTGAAATAACACTGATTTATATCCAACACTAAGATTCTCTTTTGTAGCGATTCAGGCATGCGAGTGCTGTTGTGTTGCTATCATCAATCAAAGAGAGCTCTGCACCGCGCACCTTTTTGGCTACATCTGTGTTAAAAACAGCCCTTCAAGCCTCATTTGCAAATAGCAAACTGCGGTTTCAGTGTTGTTTTTGCCTTGATTCGCTCAAAAAATCGCTGCGGTGCAGAGCCCTCTCCAAGGAGATTTCAATGGATGCAAGTTTTTTTAATGAAAGTCTTAGTGCCAATGCACCTATAGGTAGTGAGCCTGTTTGTGTGGTGAATCCTGCAACAGGATTACCCATGCAGAATCATGCACAAGTGGATATTGAGGGCAATCCCTTGGATGCTGATTTGCAAGATTGCTGGAGCGATGCCTATTGGCCAGATGAAGCTTAAGGAGGCACTGATCAACGTAATGAATGGCGCCTATGCGTCCAAAATCACCAACACTTGCGTTGGCAAACTTAGCAATAGCGCTGCTATTACTTGCGTTTGCCGTCTTGGTGTTAAAAATTTTGAATTGCATATTCACGCATCCAGAGTTAATCAGCGCCTCCTTAAGGAGCCACAATGCCAGCATTATATTTAGATGCCCAAGGCGCATATTTGCGCAAAGATGGTGGGGAATATCTTGTGCAGCATCAAAATCAATCTCAGCGATTCCCAGCCGCACAAGTCGAGCGGGTGATTCTATTGGGCAATATCCAGCTTTCCACACAGGTGATGGCAAGCTTGTTGGAAGAGGGTGTTCCTGTATATTTTTTATCATCCAGAGGTCGCTATCGGGGGCGCTTGAATCCTGCCACTCATGCCAATGTGCGGCTGCGCATGAAGCAATATGAATGTGTACGCGAAACCACTTTAGCCATGCCTTATGCTCGCTGGTTTGTGATTGGAAAAATCAGAAACAGTAAAGAATTGATTTGCCGCAAGCTTAGTGATGCGGGGCATGATAGCTCTGGTTTACGCCACACATTGAAAGGCTGGATGGAATCGGCAGGGCGTACGCATAGTGTGGAGCGATTACGCGGCTTTGAAGGCATGGCAGCACGCGATTATTTTCAAGGCTTTGAGCAGTTGTTTGCGCATTCTCCATTTGCGTGGAAAGGGCGCAATCGCCAGCCGCCACGCGATCCTATCAATGGCATGTTGTCATTGGGTTATACTTTATTGCTCAATGAATGTATTTCAGCCATTGAAATGATTGGGCTGGATGTGCATGCAGGCATGCTGCATGGCGGCGAGGAGCATAGCGATTATGGCAAGCCATCGTTGGCTTTGGATTTGATGGAAGAATTTCGCTATTTGGTGGATAGATTGGTGATGCGCTTGTTGCTCTCTGGGGAGCATAAGCCAAAGGATTTTGAGCGTACCCCCAATGGTGGCTGTTATTTAAAAGCAGATATTCGCAAGGTGTTTTTTGCCCAGTGGGAAGCATTGATGCAATCGCCGATTAAATATGATCATCGGCGTTTGGGTTATCGCTTAATTATTGCAGAGCAAGCCAACCTGTTGGCAAGGGCTTTGCAGGATGAATCCATTGAGTATAGAGCATTTATGCCATGAATCGCAGTTTATGGGTGGTTACCTATGATATTGCATCGTCCAAACGCTGGAGAAAAGTGTTTAAAATTCTTAAAAGCTATGGTCGGTCAG
Organism: Mariprofundaceae bacterium; assembly: GCA_027018935.1. GTDB lineage: Bacteria > Pseudomonadota > Zetaproteobacteria > Mariprofundales > Mariprofundaceae. Next base: position 1,350 of record JALUXZ010000086.1, on the reverse strand, counting down.
TGCAATATTCTGTGTTTGAATGCAGGCTGAGTAAATCGCAGCTTAAAGCGCTGCAAATGGCATTAGAATCAGTGCTTGATACAGAGAAAGATAAAGTGCATTGTTATCCCTTGTGTGGTCAGTGTGATGGGCGCACGATTGTATTGGGTTGTGGTGGGCGAGTAGAAAAGCTACCCACAGCATGGATTGTTAGTGATGCTTAGTTTGGATTGTTCTTTATAATTTAATGGTTTAGACTATGCTTATTGAAGCTTTTTCTAGGAAAATTGCGGATATAAAAAGAAACACAGCGTTTTTTCGTATTTGGAGATGCGCTTTGATAAGGAAAGAGGCATTCAGGGTATCTGAAACCGGTAAGGGCTTGGAAAGTGTTGGAAATAAACGGCTGCAAGGGGTGCTCCCTGAATGCCTTAGACCAGCAAGGCTTTACGGCAATTCTGTAGCTCCGGGAAAAAAGGCTATGGATGGGATTTTATGCCCTGAATGCCTTAGACCAGCAAGGCTTTACGGCAATTGATTATTGTCGTAAAGGTGCGATAGTGCTGATGGATTTATCCATCAGGAAGGTTTTGAGGAAATAGACCTGTTAGAAGGTTTTGAAACTCTTCCAACTTCATTGTTATTGCCATCTCATCCTCCCCTGAATGCCTTAGACCTGTTAGAAGGTTTTGAAACAATGGGTAATGGGCATTAATTGAACGACCTACACGTCCCTGAATGCCCAATGTTGTTCCAACATTGTACTATCGCACCCCTTCAAGCATAAAAAATGCTTGTCGGGGCTTGCTCCTGTTAGAAGGTTTTGAAACCATAGATGCTATAAAAGCTTCCATTTTTTCTACGCCCTGAATGCCTTAGACCTGTTAGAAGGTTTTGAAACCTTAGCTTGTGGGTGGGTGTATAGCGGTAAACCATCCCTGAATGCCTTAGTTTTATTTTGAACTGACGCACCATTTCTGCCTGCCCCCAGCAGCCAGAAATGGCTTGTCGGTTTTGAAACTGTAGGGCTTGAAGTAATGCCTTAGACCAGCAAGGCTTTATAGCAATTAATTATTGCTATAAAGGTGCGATAGTGCTGATGGATTTATCCATCAGGAAGGTTTTGGGAAATAGACCTGTTAGAAGGTTTTGAAACCAATTCAGTCATTGTTATTCTCCTTGATATCTGCAATATATCCCTGAATGCCTTGTGTTTGGAGCTATCGCACCAAGCCAAGCAGTCCCCAACTGCTAGGCTTGGCTTGCTTATGCGGGGCATTCATGCCCCTTACCCTTCGGGCTCGCTCGCTTCGCTCGTCTCGTTCAAATCAGCTATCCTGCTGATTTGTGAAACAAGGAATGGAGTTTTGA
>JALUXZ010000085.1 GCA_027018935.1 Mariprofundaceae bacterium | reverse complement strand
GTACACAAAATTTCACGCAAGCAGATTTGATCCAAGCCTACTTGCAGTATGATATGGGGGATTTCGGTATTCGTATGGGTCGCCAACAATTGATCTATGGCGATCAACGTTTATTGGGTCATTTGGGTTGGAAGGATGTGGCGCGTACGTTTGATGGCGTAAAAGGCATGTACAAAAAAGATGCTGTTTCATTGGATGTATTTGCTGTGCATCCAGCCGATATTGTTTCCATGACACCTTCGACAGCATCACCACAAGGAAAATCATTGGTAACATGGGAAGACCGTTCGTTAATGGGTGCTTATGGTACCTACACCATTGCCCCTAAATCAGGCATTGATGCTTATTTTATTAACTGGCGACATAATCAACAGGCATCAGTGGGTAAAGGGCGTAATGTAAATACATTTGGCACACGCTTGTTTGGTAAAACGAATGGTTTTGATGCAACAGCGGAGGCTGTATTTCAAACGGGTACATGGAAAACTGGTGTATCTCAAAGTGCCTCTGCTTATGCTATGAAAATTGGTTATACTTTGGATGCGTGGAAAACCCGCTTGGGCATTGAATATGATTACAGCCCAGGGGATAACAAAGGCGATCCGAATACGCATAAAGATTTTGTATTTCCATTTCATACCAACCACGCCCATTATGGTGAAATGGATTTCTTTTCTTGGGGTAATATGAAAGATCTTCGTTTATCTGCGAAAACATCACCTGTAAAAGGTTTGAGTTTCATCGGCAATGTTCATTTTCTTTCATTGGATAAATCCACAGGTGATTGGCTTAATGTGGTAGGTGCAGGGACAGTATTTGCAGGCTCTCCAACGTATAAAGAAACCAAAGCAGGCACAGAAATTGATATAAAGGCGATTTACAAGGTTGCCGCTATGAAAGGTTTGAAACTGGTGGCTTTGTATGGTGTTTTCAATCCTGGAGCGGCAGTGTCCGAGCGTAATGGCGGCAAGGCAGACTCGGCAACATTTGCTTATGCTATTGCCCAATACGCATTTTAAGGAGATAGTTTTCACTTATGACGGTTGAAACATCGCCTGTTCGTTTTTTTGAACAGATCCCTTCTCAAGCTGGGTTTGCGGATCGTTTTGGTCGTAAACTCACCTACTTGAGAATATCTGTGACTGACCGTTGTAATATGCGTTGTGATTATTGCAGGCCTTCTGCGGATGCATATAAGGCGGAGTCACACGCGAATATTCTGCATTATGAAGAAATTGAGCGAATTGTATCAGTAGCGGCTGAGTTGGGTGTGACAAAGCTTCGTATTACGGGCGGTGAGCCTCTTGTTCGCCGTGATTTACCCGTATTGATTGAGAAATTGTCGGCTATTTCAGGCATTACAGACCTTGCTTTGAGTACCAATGCAACCTTACTAGGCAAGTATGCCAAAGAGCTTGCAGATGCAGGGCTTCATCGCATCAATGTGAGTATTGATAGCTTGAATACATTGCGTTTTCGCAAACTTACAGGTGGTGAATTAGCACCTGTGTTGGCGGGTATTCAAGCTGCGAAAGGTGCAGGGCTTACGCCGATTAAATTGAATACGGTGTTGATGAAAGGTATCAATGATGGCGAAGTTTCGGATTTAATTGATTTTGCCTCGGATATAGGCGCAACGATTCGTTTTATTGAGTTGATGCCTATGAAACAAGGCTTGGATTGGGATAAACATTACATTTCCATTGATGAAATTTTGCAGCGTGATGATGTGAGAGCGCGTGTGGATGTGCATGCGCCTTTGCAAACAGGCAATACGGCAGCACGCTATCTGCCGCTTCAATCGGGTAAGGGTGATGTGGGTTTTATTATGCCGATGTCGGAGCGTTTTTGTGAGGGCTGTAATCGTTTGCGCTTGACTGCGGATGGTGGTTTACGCTCTTGTTTGCCAGCCGATGATCAACTTAATTTGCGTGATTTGATGCGTAGTGGTGGCAGTGATGAAGATATTCGCTCAACCTTTTTACGTTCAGCCTTGATGAAACCAGAAATTGGCATCTATAATTTTGATGCAGAGAGTGAAAAACAATCGATGATTCATATTGGTGGTTAATGTGCATTTTTTATGGGCTTATAGCTCCCTCGCTCTTCAAGGGAGAGGGTTGGGGTGAGGGTTCTAAAAGCTATAATCTTTTACGTATCGATGTGTCTATGTGGTAACACATCTTATGCACAAGAAAGTATCACTGTAGCCGTTGCATCTAGCTTGTATGCACACATGCAGGCACAAGCCCAACGCTATGAAAAAGAACACGATGTTAAAATTCGATTGGTTTCAGGATCAACAGGTCGTTTATACAATCAAATCATACAAGGTGCGCCTTTTGATGTGTTTATTGCTGCCGATAACAAACGACCAGAGCTTTTGTTAAAGCAGGGCAAGGCTATTGCGACACACGCAGCAGGGCAGCGTTACCTTGGCTTAATCGTGCATGGCAAGTTGGTGAGAAAGCTTGCGCCACTCACCAATCTAGATATTCAACACATTGCTATTGCCAACCCTGATGTCGCGCCATTTGGTATGGCAACAAAGAAAATATTACAGCAGCAGGGTTTATGGGAGCTGTTAAAATCCAAATTTATTTATGCACAAAATGCTTTGCAAGCTCAAATGTTAGTGAAAAAAGGTTTGGTGGACGCAGGCTTTGTGGCGATACAGAAAAAAAATGCGGCTTTGGCGACTATTCCTTATGTGGCGGTGTTGTTAAGTGATTCAGTATTGGTCAGAAGTTTTTACCAAGATTTAGATGCAAATACAGATGTCATTCCCGCGCAGGC
>JALUXZ010000084.1 GCA_027018935.1 Mariprofundaceae bacterium | reverse complement strand
CCAGACGACACACCGCCCTGATGCTGTAGCTGAGTGGCATAGACGCTTAATTATACCGACATCCATATTGATATTTTTGCTATTTTGCTTGCCATTATCCCACACATCAAAACGCTCAGGCAAAACAGGTGCATATATTGGTGGTGTTGCTCTTATATTATTTATTTATAACTTTCAAATCATATTACATCAGCAAGTGCTGAATAGTGCATCATCATGGTGGATGATGTGGTTGGGGCAGGGAGGCCTCTTTGCCTTGGCAATATGGATGTTTATCCGTTTTAGTCAGGATAAGCACATTTCGCTTCCAAAACTTTCGAAATGAAAGGCAATAAGAGCTGGGAAGAGATTGTGTTTAAGCTGCGCTGTTGGTTAAGAACACGTGGCAATCGTTATCATGTTAAAGGGAAAAAAAATCGCTTTGTTATGAAAAACTGCGTGCTGAAATCATGTGTGTTTGATGTTGCTGGAGATAATAATACGATTGTGATTCATGAGGGTACAGTTGCAAAGCATGTACACTTTTATGTGCGAGGCTCTGATTGTCATATTGAGATTGGAGAAAACTGTTATTTAGGAGAGGGAACACGTTTACATCTTGAAGATTCATATGCACGCCTTGAAATAGGTGCTGCGACAACTGTTGGAGAGGCTTTGTTCGCAGTTACTGAACCACGATCTCAAATGTTGATTGGTTCAGAATGTATGATTGCACATGATATAGAAATCCGTACGGGTGATTCGCATTCAATTCTAGATGTAAAAACTGGTGAGCGAATAAATAAAGCGAAAGATGTGTTTATTGAAGATTATGTTTGGGTAGGTGCATACGCGAAAATATTAAAGGGTGTGCATATTTACAAGGGCAGTGTTATTGCGCTTGGCGCGGTTGTAACAAAAAATGTGGCTGAAAACAGTGTTGTGGCAGGTAATCCTGCAAAGCTTGTTAAAAATGGTGTTAGTTGGTGCCGGGAGCGCCTTTATCAAACGTGATTGTTTGATGTGATGCCACCGCTGCGACATAAGCAAAGAGCATAAGGCTACCTGCTTGATAGATTAAAACTACGGTGACACCAGATAGTAAAAATACTGCGAGCATTAAAAGCCCTGATAAACCTAAGAGTCTATCGGAGTAGTGAGATTGAGACCGGATAAGAGGCATTATGTAGCGAATTAAACCCGCATAAATAAGACATAAAAGTATCAATCCGAGGAGCCCAGTTTCGGAAATGACAGCTGTATATTGGCTGTGAGGGTCATAGGTGAATGGGTGCGATTCAGGGCCTAACGGATGATTAAAATCAAATGTAGTAAAGGTTTTAGAATCTGTTGTAAAACCATATACATATTTACATGTTGTTTTGGCATGTTCTTTAAGGAAAGCTCGCTCAGTATTTAAATCGACATAACCATGGTTGCGTGGACCTAAACCCAAAACATGTTGAAGGCTTAAGTGTGAAAGCACTTGAAATATTTCCCAGCGAATTTGGATGCTGGGTAGGCTCGCATGACCATGAAGTTGTTCTTCGCCTTGTGATAAAGATGGGAGCTGTGATAAAACTGTGGAGCTAAAAGCTCCTCCGACCATGATGAGTGATAAAATTATAAGGCTTGCTTTCCATGCTCGTAAAAAAAGTATAAGTATAACAAGTAAAATAATGGTAACTAAGATGGTTGTTCGACTTCCCAGCGGAATTTGTAAGATGAGTAAAGGAATTATTCCCAAAAGCATCCAGCGAGCGGATTTCCATGGTAACAAAATGGCTGCTGCCAACATGCTTAACATAGCAATGGTTGTGATTGCTGCGGCATAGTTCACACTACCGAGTGTGCCTAAAACTATATCTATAGTAGCTTGAAGAGAGAAGTTATGGGTAAAGAGATGGTAGCCCAGTGTCCAGTAGGCAAGAAAAGTAAAAGCTGCAAATGTAATCCAAGCAGCATGTTTTAAATCCTCTTTATTATTTAGGAAAACAAGTGTCAGAAGAGCAAAGATAATAGCTCGGAAGTCATCAAACATTCCTATAAGAGCCTGATCAGGGTGTTCAGATATGACCGAGCTAATGATTCTAATCATTTCATAGCATACAATAGGAATCCACAGCCAAGGGATGCTTTTTAATTTCATTATAGATTGTGGAATCAATGGCAGTGCTAATAGCAGGCATATTGCCAAGGCAATATGGAGCGTAGCAATGCCTTGTACCCATAAAAAAAGCAAAAGATACCAAGATACATAAGCATATTTAGGTGCTCTTTTGAATGTGCTATCCTGTGCTGCTATTGCAGAAATCGGCATGTTATTTATTCGGTTGATCTTTTGTGAGGTTGCACGCTTTGGCATAACGGTAAAAAGTTCCTTCAAAGTTTGCCAATGCCAAGACAAAACCAGCCCAGCCATCTAGGAAGCCCAGCTTGAGAATATAAATTCGAATAAATGCCCAAATACCGTGCAATAAAGCCAGACTCATAGATGTTTTCCGCTCTTCACGGATGATTTTTTTTGCACCGAGGCTGGAGTAACGTTGCATTTTATGCACAACTTGTTCGAGGTTCATAAAAGGAATTTGCCAAATATCTTGTTTGAGATAGGCGATTTTCCCATGAACAGTGTGGGTTTCATGTACCTCGGAAGCGGAATCAAAGGTGAGTGCGCCTTTTTTAAACAACTGTGGTTGACGATAATCAGGATACCAACCGCAATGTTTGATCCAACGACCCATAAACCAATTGCGACGCGGTACATAATAGGCATCAGCCTGTGCATTTTCGACTGTAGCTTTGATCTCTTCTTCTGCTTCGGGTGTGCAACGTTCATCTGCATCAAGGCTAAATATCCATTCGTGTGAACAGGTGGCTATAGCATCGTTACGAATTTGACCGAAGGTTTGAAATGGTATTTGTACTACTGTGGCCCCTAATGATTCTGCCATTTCAATGGTTCCATCGGTACTACTGGAATCGGCAACAATGATTTCATCAGCCCATAAAACACTTTTAATGGCAGCTTCAATTTTATCAATCTCATTGTAGGTCATAATATAAGCTGATATTGGATGATTTGTATTTTTCTGCATAGTTACTCTACTTTTTCACGATCAACTTTTTTACGTGTGATCCGTAATTTTTTTACCCACCGCCGTACGTCTGAACGCCAAGATGTATCTTGTGGCAGGTGAGGGCCATATTCCTGAATTTCTTCTGCAGTCCATTTATCCTCGATCTTTCTGTGGGAATGATCGCATACACGAGGTTCGGGCACACTATGGAAGGTGACGCGTGAGAAATGGTGGTGTAATGCAGAAGGAATAATATGGGCAGGTTTAATATTGCCAACTTCAGCAGCCATTTTACCTGTTCGTATGGCTAAATCCCAGTCTGCCCCCTCCATTTGTACATCCCACTTTTCCAATAAATTCCATGCCTTGCGCGTAGTAAGCACTGCCGAGCCATTCAACCCTAAATATATATGCCCTTGCTGCTCGCGAGCTTCATTTAAGCTCCAAGCTTCAAAACCTTTACGACCATAGACCTTATCGACTAATTTTTTAAGTTGTTCTGTATTCATTTTTAGATGGCGGCGACCTCGACGCAACCACTTCCAGCGTTGAAAGTATTTACGGCGACGAAGCGGATTTTCAAGAACTTCAAAGCCACCCAAACTAGCAATATCTAAGTCGTGTTCTTGCATGGCTTGAACGGCTTGCGTATCCCAATTAGGAGCGAGGTAAATATCATTGTTAAGAAATGCGAAATAATCACCTTTTGCGATTGCCATACCCATATTTTGAGAGTCTGGGTAACAGTGATTTTCAGGATTGCGAATAATGGTCGCACCCGCTTGTTCAAAGAGTTCTAAAGATCCATCGGTTGAATGATTATCAACAATAATAAGCTCGTAAGGTGTTGATGTGTTCTTTTGCAAGGTATCTAGAAAAACACGGTTGACGGCAAGCTGGTTGTGAACGGCTGTAATAATACTAATCATAGAATTCCTCATGTTTTAAGCTTGAGAGCTTTCTTTTCTAAATAATGGTATGAAAGGATTGCAACAGGCAAAGTTAGTAATACCGTGTATACAAACATTTCCAAAGGTTTTATGCCAATAAAGTGGTAGGCAAGCATTTGTTGAATAGGGAATGCCCATATATATAAACCGTACGAATAATCACCGAGCTTATTAAAATAAAGTGTTATTCGGTGGCTTGTATAAGCCAAATATAGGACAGTATAAGGTAATGCTATAATATAAAAAGTGGATAAAAGTGTTTTATTAATGAAAAATAGTAGCACGAATATTGCAATGATAGGTAAGGCTATTTTAAAAGTAATGCTAATGCGATCTTTAAGTAAGAATGCGGATGCGCCGAGAAAGAAAAATGTCGCGAAACGGAAAAAAGGCGATATTTCATCAGTGGTATGATTGAGTGTTGCGAAGGCAAAAACGAGACTTGATATACTTGCAATAAAGAAAATGCCAACGGTTAGGTATCGCCGGATTACATAGGCTAAAAAGCCAAGAAGAAGATACATTTTTAACTCCCAAGGTAGCGTCCATAGGGAGCCATTCATGCCAAGTGGGAGCGGGTTATTTTCAAAGACGAAGGGTGGTGCTGATTTAAAACCACTGATAAGAATAGAGTCTTTTATGAAATATGAGTAAGTTCTTAAATCTGTCATATAGTCAGCGAATGTTAGCCCAGTATATAGAGGACCGATGATAAATGTACAGGTGATAACGACTAATAATAGTGCGGGGTAAATCCTTAATATGCGGGATTTAGCAAAAGAGCGCCAGTCTTCCCTAAATGTTGCACTTTGGGTAATGAGAAAGCCACTAATAATGAAGAATATATCTACGGCAAGCTCTCCAGTGGTGAAGCCAAAGTCTTTTTGTAAGGGCTCGCCAGCGGAGGCACCAAGACTTAATGGGTATGAGTGACTAAAAATAACACTAATAGCCGCCAAAAAGCGAATGAGGTTAAGGTTGTTGACATGAGATTCACACAGCTTAGATAGCTTTGTGTCATTTTTAAAAATCGTGAAAGGCAATGGTAGTGAACCTAGACTAATTCAAAGTATGTAGCATTAAAGTTTGCATTATGTTGTTTTTCAACCCGTATGTACATTTCTTTTAATGATTTGGCAGGGGTTTCCTGCAATAACACAGGCTTTTTCATCAATTTTTTTTGTAACCACAGTGTGGGCAGCAACAATTGTTCCTTCAGGAAGTATGCTGCCTTTTAGTATGGTGACATGGCAACCTACCCAAACTTGTGATCCTATATGTATGGGGCGGGGAGCATTGAGTTCAACATTGTTTTCATCAAAAATACGATGCCCATCACAGTCCATAATTGTAACATTCCATGAAAATAAACTATGTGTCCCAAAGCTAATTTTATTTTGACACATGAGTGTGAAATCGTGACCTGCTTCAAATTCATGCCCAAAAACCAAGGAGCCAGCTAAGCGGAGTTTGGGGTTGCAAGCAAAGCGAGCCTTGCCTTCAAAACGAATATCGGCTGTTGAACTCCATAAAGATTCGCCTTTCCCGACAATAAAACCAAAGCTATTAAAGCCGATTTGAATGATACCTGTTTTGCATTGTTCAATAGTTATGGTGCCTCGCATATCACGTAGTTTAAGGCGGTATGATATGAAAATAGGCAATTTGATGGCTTGGTTAAAGGGTAAATAGTAGAAGTTAAATATCAGTGTTTTAGGCAGGCTTAGTATAAACACAATGGCTTTTGATATTTCTTGAATAATATTTGAAATCATAATGTTACGATATGTCTTCTTTTAAGGTCTGTTGTACGACGCTGCATAGCCATTTGGTACTGGTCAAATGCTGTGATTGGAAAGCCTCTATATGTTGGTGGCGAGACTGCATGGATGCTATATCCGTTGCAGATTTTTGAAGTGATTGTTGTATTGCGTTGGCCAAGGAAAGCTGGTCGTTATGACCTGTGCGATTAAACACTTGCCCATGCTCGATAGTTTGAATGACTTCACTCGATGGCACCTGTGCCGATGCCACGATGGGTATGCCCAAAGCAAGTGATTCGGTGATAATATTACCCCAAGATTCATAAGCAGATGGTGCGATGACCAAGCGTGCTTTGTTGTAGTATTCTCGTGGGTCATCAATCAATGGCGAGGCAATAACGCGTGGTAGTTTGGCTCGTTTTATATACGCTGCTGATTTTGGACCTCTGAATACCACCCGCAGTGAAAGATCAGGGTGTTCTTCGTGTAGCATTGCCCATGCTTGTAAGGCAATATCAATGCCTTTTAACTTTGGATTTGTACCAATAATAAGAATTTCTTTACGTTCAGATAAAGGTGTTTTGAAATTAGGTGAGAAATAATCCGTATCGATAGGAATAATAATACGATCAATCCGCTTTTCAGGCACGCCATGCTCAATGAAATCCTGACGGGCAATTTTACTGTAAATAGCAATTTTTTGTGCGTTTTGTAAGCACAGACGCTCGGCTCGTGTGTTCCACCATTCCCAAACAGGGCGAAAGTTTCTTTTCATACCAAATTTTTTGCGTGCTTGATGCCATAAACGACGTGAATTACAGCCCACCACAATGGATGCGATAGGGTGATTTTCAAAGGTAATAGCATGCATGTTTGGGTGTTCGATGCGCAATTGATCTAAAACTTTCTGACATTGATGGATGAAAATCATTTGCCCAATAGAGGGTGGGCGTTTGAGTGTCGTTATTTTATGCCAAGTAACAGGTAAGTGAGACAGTAGTTGTGGCATGTCTGGATGTGGAAAAGATACGAGCAAGTGAATATGCCATCCATCGCCAGCCAATGCTTCAATGCATTTGGTCGCATCACGCTCAATGCCACCTGTGGGAGCTAGGCTATTGAGCAATATGGCAATATGCTGGTGCGATGTACTCATAAATTTTCTAGTTTATGATATTCTGTGATATATGCCATCGCCGTATCATGCCAGCTATGTTGGTATTGCACATGCAAATCTTCTTTGTTGAGCCATTGATGAATCTCTTCTGCCCATGTTTGGATGGGAGATGTTAAGGCTAATGCAATGCCTCGTTGTGGCGTGACTTCACTGCTTGCGCCGCAAACATCTGAAATCACTACAGGAATACCTGCACTGAGTGCTTCGGTAATCACCATGCCGTATGGCTCACTTATGGCAGGGTGTAATAATACATCCAACTTTGGATAAAGCTCTTTTGTATCCACCTCACCCAATAGGCTGAATTGAAAAGTCGCCGCAGCAAATAACTTTTGAATATCATGGCTTATAGGACCTGCAACCATAAAGTGAAGCTGTGGACGTTGTTTTACAAGCTCGTTCATCACCTTGATTGCCATGACAAGCCCTTTACGCTTCCATTCTTTGCCAACAAAACCAATCACGCCAGCATCGGGTGAAATAGTTCGTGTTGGTCGCTTGGGAGCATCTGCAACGCCTGGCACAATCGGTGAGCTAATTCGATTGGCAATAGATGGGTAATAATGCTTTAGATCTTTGGCGATTTGCTTGGAGTTAGGCGCAATGATTTGCACTTGTGGGTTGCAAAGCTCACGCTTTTCTAGCCATAAGTTCATGCCAACCCTTAGGGAAAGCCGCTTCCAAAATGGAAAGTCGCGAACTTTGGCAAATGGTGGCCCATGAAAGGTGGTAATTTGATGATCTGCTGTGCGTTCATGACTATGAATAATCATGTCAGCGGTGCGGTTCTTTTCTAGCCATTGATGAACATGGTTGGAAAAACGCATATGCGCCAACCAACGTGGTTTGGGGCGAGTCGTGCCTAATTCATGAATATGTACGTCTGGTAAAGGTTCTGCGCATAGATTTACTTCGCACAAAATATGCACTTTGTGCCCCATCGTTGCTAATTCGCGGGTGATTTCCCACACATAACGTTCCATACCGCCCACTGGACCAAAGCGGCGGCATATTTGAACGATCGTAAGAGTTTTTGACATGTTTAGCTGTTCAATTCGCGGATGCCAAGCAAAGATCTCTGGCGTTTTTCATCCAAGCAGGCTTGTAATAAAGCATCGTTGTTTTGTAAATGATTGCGGGCATTTTCTTTGTGCCATAAATGTAATACAGGTGTACCACGAAGGTTTCGGCGTTGTATGCCACTGTGCAACAAACGCGCGACCAAATCAGAATCTTCGCGGCCCCAGCCTTCAAAGCTTTCGTCAAAGCCATTGATATGCAGTAAATCTTTTGTATGGCAGGAAATATGGCAACCATGAATGCCTGAGAGCTTTTGTTTTACGGCAGATAGGTGAGCGGGCAAAAATAAAGGAAATACACGGTTGATATGACCTTTTAGACGATTTTTTAGATAGTCAAAAGCAGCAAAAGATGGAATGCTTTTAGTTTTGCACAAGTGTTTTGTGTATGTGGGAGACAATAAAATTCGGCTACCACAGATAAGTGTTTCTTCTTGGGCAAGGCGGCGGTGTGTGGCGATTAAATGGGGGTGTGGAATACAATCACCATCGGTAAGAAGCACATAATCTTCTTTCACTTGTTGTAATGCTAAATTATGAATTCGGGCTTTACGAAAACCTTGATCTTCGTGCCAGATGTGATGAATTGGAGTTGGAAACGCTTTGCTTATGTCTTCAATAAATGTACGAGTCTCTTCTGTGGAACCATCATCAGCAATATAGATGCTAAAATGAGCGTCGCTTTGTTTATTATAACCATCCAGTACCAAGCGCAGAAAATCTGGATTGTTATATGTTGAAATAATGACTGCGACGGAATCAATCATAGCTTCATGCTCGTGAGGTTATGCGGCTGTTTTGAAGTAATAAATGGCAACAAACAGGAGAATTCCAGCCAACATCGCCAAGGCATTTTTTTGTTCACGGTGTTTGGCGACCAATGCCCATGAAAATGCTCCTTGGGCAGGGTAATTTGTCCATTTTGGCCAAAACATTGGCACAACAGCTGCCCACTTATCAAATTCTTCGCCAAAAATAGGTGCGATGAACTGTGCTTCACTGCGCATGGTCGCACGATAAATAATGGTGAATGACATAATGCCAAAGATGGCTGCCCAAGGATTGTATGCCATCACGCAAAAACCAACAAAAATCATCGCATTGAAAAAATACAGTGGGTTACGCATAAAACGATAGGGGCCTGCCGTGGCGAGCTTGGCATTTTTATCAATATAACCTGATGACCATGTGCGCCCCATTTCACCCAAACAAACCATCAGACCACCAATGATAAGCGAGAGTATGGTCGGATTGGCTAAAACCAATAAAAGAATAAATGCTGGAGCTGTTGCTAGTTTGCGATTGGCAAGACACCATGTTTCAAGTTTTGTGTACGTTGTATTCACTTAGGTTCCTTGTAATCGACGAGTGTTCCGACGATATGCCCAATTTTTATTTTTGCGATCAACTTGATAGGAATATGCCTGCTATCATTGGTGACCCATATTTTCAGTTTTCCTTTGCTGGAAAAAATGCCTTCTGTTTTCAGCACTGGCTCAAGACTGATGCATTCAACATGTCCACCCCATGGTGCACGCAACATTTTTTTCTTTTTACCAACGGTTACAACAACATTGTATGTTTTGCGCGAATCAAAAACAGGGATACTGAGTGTTTGACCTGCAACTAGCTTCGCGCTGCGTACCCTAAAGAATGCATCAATGACATTCAAATGTCCTGCGGGAACATCATAGCTGTCGGTTTTTTTATTTTGTGTGTAAAGCACTTTGTTATGCTGCCAATCAAAGACTGTCTGTTTCTTTGCGTGGTAGGAGCGTTCATGTTGTTCCAAATCAAAACGTGTGCTTTGCATCTTTCCATCCACACACAGACCTTCGGAAGTAATGGTATCACGGACTTTTTTGAATATATCGAGAAACTTGTTGGTGCGAGCAAATGTATGAATCTTATATTGTTTATCCGATGGGGTGCTAACCGTCATCGTGGCAGAGCCAGCATTGATAAACTCCCAGCCAACATTAAAAGTGAGCTGTTCGCCTGCATAAGGCATGCATGCACGTTCTGCGTGGGCGGTGGAAATATTCAGGCATAGACTCAAAAATATAAAAAGTAACTTCATCGACGTGTCTCCTGCCAGGCATGGTAGATATGTTCGATATTCAGCGATGGCATACAGATGAAATTATCACATTGACGGTTAAAACATGGTGAACAATCACTTTGTGGGGTGATATGTTTGTGTAATGGCCCTAATGCTCCCATACGCCAAGGGGCTGTTGCCCCCCACAATGTAATGGTCGGACAATCACAGGCTGCTGCCAAATGGGTGATACCAGTATCTTGCCCAAGGTATGCAGATGCTTGCTGTAGCATGCCTGCAAGTGTGGGAAGAGAAAAGCAGTGTGGAGCAACGATGATATGTTCGCTCTGCTTGGCAATACCTATTGCACGCTCTTTTTCTTCTTGGTTGCCCCATAAAACAAGCAATATTTGCTCTTCTTGCATACGTTTGGCTAATGCTTGCCATTGCGTGTCAGGAAGACGTTTGGTGATATAACTGCCGCCAACATGCAATATCGAAAAGGTGCTTTGAATACCCATATCATCTAAGGCTTGTTGACCTTGTTGTTGCATGTTTGAGGTGATTTGAATATGCGGTGCATGGTATGCTTGTTCTTTATGCTCCGTGCTAAATGCCGCAGCAATGATATGCCGATAAAGTGGCACAACATGCTTTTCATTGGCATGGAATGTTACAGGGTTAACAAACCAGCGGTTTGGCCATTCGGGGCTTTGCTCACGATCAAAGCCAAAAACTTTACATTCTGGTTTGGCAGAAGCCCAAGCCATGAGACCCGATTTGATAAGCCCTTGCAGATCAAAAATCATATCAAAGTTTTCATGGCGTAATGTTTGAATCATTTGCCAAGCATGACGGATTCTAGACTCCCCCTTCAAGGCAACTTTATGCACCTTGACCTGTGGCGGAAATATATCCGCAACAAATGCAAAGCGCGCATCAACTAACCAGTGGATTTCATTAATTTCAGGGCGTTGGAGTAAATCATGCAGAGCTGGGAGTGCATGAATGATGTCACCAAAGGCTGATAATTTTACGATAAGAACTTTCAAATCAATGGGGTCGGACTCGATTGATTTGAAGTCCAGCAGGGGAAGTGTTGTGAAAGTAAAATCAATCGAGTCTGACCCCATTGATTATGACCCCATTGATTAACTGTTCTAAACAAGCATCACGCACCATTTCGGGTAGAACATTCACCATGCATGGATGTCCTGAAACAGAGCATTCACGTTTTAAACATGGGCTGCATGACGCTGGTTTGTATAATAAAGAGACATGCTCACCTGACGGGGCAGTGCGGCTCGGGTCGGTTGCTCCAAATATACCAACGGTAGGCTTGCCAAGACCTGCAGAAACATGCATCAAACCAGAATCATTGCATAATGTTAGCTGACTACATGCGACCAGTTGCAAGGCCTGTCGTAGGCTTGTTGTACCTGATGCATTCCATGACTTTCCTGATGTCTTAAGTAAACATTGCTCGCCAATATCACGCTCTGCTTGCGTACCTAAAATAACGGGTTGCCAGCCAGCTTCTGAAAGCCATTTTAAAATATAAGCATAAGCCTGAGATGGGTAACGTTTGGCACCTCCAAATTGTGCGCCCGGCGCGATACACACGCAGCGTTCAGGATCAATGTTATGCTCTTGCAACAAAGCGATACCAGCATCTAAATCTACTTGATTAGCCTTGAGTGACACGTGTCGTTTTGAGACTGGAATGCCAGCTTGTTCAACCAGGTCGAGAAAATAATCGCGATGATGTTCATGTTGCATATTCAATTTAGGGCGATAGGCATGGGTAAGCAATAGAGAGCGATATTCATGCTTGAAACCGTGACGCTCATCGCTGCCAGAACGAAATGCCAGCCATGCTGCATGGAAACTATTACGGAATAAAAAGCTTGTTTGTGTGGATGTGAGTTCGGCTTGGTAGGTGGTTTGCCCGAGGTTCAGAAAGGGTAATAAATCACTTAACCATGGGCGACCAAAAACATGAATGTTTTTGTCGGGGTGGTGTTGCACAATGGCACGCATAGCAGGTTGCGCCATAATAACATCACCCAACCAATTGGGTGGAAATATGCGAATGCCTTGTGTCATGCGTCTTTTAAGGGTGTGCAAACATAAAAATATTCTTGTTTTAAGTTGAAAATTTTCATATCTGGAATGCAATGGCTTGATTGAATATTAAAATGGCGTTGTAAGGTGTTTTCTATGCCGCGTTTTGTATAACAATATAATCGACTTCTGAGAATGCGTTGTGGAAAAAAATTGGCTGTGAAATAATGTAACTTTGCAAAAGCACTTGGCCATAGCTCGACACTCACTAAAAAAGTACCGTTATGCTTGAGTAAACGCTCAACTTCATGCAAAACCAATTCAGGGTTTTGTACATGACTGATGGTTCTTAGGCAGATAATACAATCGTAAAATGCATCAGGGGCGTTGATATTTTCCGCCATCTCGGTGATAAAAGTGCCTTTGGGTAAGCTGCCAGGCCATGCGCGGCGAAAATCATCCAATAAAGGGTCAAGGAAAGTCTTTTTTCCTTGTTTAATAAATTGAGATATACATGAAGGGCCGCAGCCTAATTCGAGGATTTGACTATCTTCGTGAAGCCCTGACACATGAGGTTCAATGAGAGGAAGGTAGCGTTTTTTTATGTGTTTTCTCAAAGGGTCTATGTCGGCATTTTGTTGTTGAAGCTGACTGAGTTGGGCTAATTCAGCTTTGAGGGAAGTGCTCCAGCGTTGCTTGCTGAATGCCTTATGATGCGCCATGGGTAACCTGTATCATGATGTGATTATTAGCTATCAGCTAAAGATTTAGCCTCATCAATTAGCATCACAGGAATATCATCCCTAATTGGGTACTCTAATTGGCATGCTTCGCATAATAAGGCAGTTTTATCATTGTTATACTGCACACTTTTTTTGCATTTTGGGCAGGCAAGAATATCGAGTAGGGCTTGATCAATCATAGTATCTCCAGCGTTATGAATGGGGCGAGTCTAGCACTACAGCTTGCTGTCACCAACATTTAAAGCTGTTAAAATGGCTTCTATCAAACCTTGCTCCCCTTCAAAGCCTTGTTCAAGCACCCATAAAGACCTTTTTTTAGGCCATATGGGCAAGAGTTTTACGGCATCTTTTGCAGTAACAGCAATGGCAGTCTTTTGCTTCCAAATATCGCGTAAATCATGCTCTGTAAAAGCATGGTGATCTGGGAAGAAATATGAAGATTCCACATGAACGCCAAGCTCTTGTAAGCTTTGTGTGAAACGTTGTGGACGGGCAATGGCACTTACAGCAATCACGGATTTAGGCGCAACGCCATTACATTGTTGCCAATCATTCAAAGGCTGAGGTTTTGTATGCCAATGCCATTCTTTATGAGGAGTGAGTGGCTTATGTGAAGCTGTGCCCGTGCGAACAATAATATCAGCGCGACTTAGGGATTCTGGTAGCTCCCTTAATGGGCCTGCAGGTAAAAGGTATCCATTTCCAAGTCCTTCATCGGGAATCAATACAATATCACACTGACGTTGTAGTTGGCGATACTGAAAACCATCATCCAATAGAATGATGTCGCCATATTCAGCAGCCATGCGACTTGCAGCGACACGATCCTGACCTGAAATAACAGGGCAGTGGCTTATGCGGTGCAATAAGGCAGCTTCATCACCCACATTTTTTGCTAGGCTATGCTCATCAAGCAACTGTGGTTTTGTCTGTTTGCCACCATCGCCGCGACATAAAATGACAGGCTTGAAACCATACTTCTTTAGCTGCTTTGCTAACCAGATTGTAAACGGTGTTTTACCACTTCCACCAACGGTAATATTACCAATAGAGATGAGTGGTAATGCGGGTGTTATTGTATGGTTACAGCGTTTTTTTTGATCATATCTGCTAGCTATTTTATATAAATGGCTAAGCCCACGAAGCAATAGTGGTGGTTGCTTTTTGCGCCACCAAACTGATTCAATGGCTTGATATATTTTATGCGTTAATCGCATGGGTTTGGAAGAAAGGGCTTAATAGCACGAAGTATTTTTGGTAAAATCTGTGATTTATCCTGCATGAATAACGCTGCCTGGGCGTTTAACTGGCGTAGCTCATGGGGCTGTTGAAGTAATCGAACAATGGCAGCTTCAAGCTCTTTATCAGAATTGCTAACAATCGCCGCTTCAGCAGCCTGCATATCATTCATAATTTTACGGAAGTTTTGAATATGAGGCCCAGTTACTACGCCGCGACCACACACTGCAGCTTCGAGAGGGTTATGACCGCCAATATCGACCAAACTGCCTGCAATCACCGTTATATCAGCAATGCTGTAGAGCGATTGTAAAACACCCATGCCATCAAGTAGAATAACTTTACTTTCTCTATGGATTTGAGCATCACTCCAGCGAGAGTATTTTAAGCCTTGGCTGCTGATAAGCTCGGCAACATGGTTGAAACGCTCGGGGTGACGGGGCACGATGATGGTTAATAAATCTGGCTGTAAATGTAGCCACTCTGGCAGCATGGATAATAATCGTTTTTCTTCATCATCATGGGTGCTGGCAAGCAAAAGAATGGGACGCTCTAAACTGCCATCAAGTTTTTCTCGTAAGCCATGGCAATCAACAGTAGGTACTTGAACAGCATATTTTAGGTTGCCCGCAATATGAATCTTTTCAGATGCAACACCCATAGCAATAAGGCGTTCAGCATCCAGCGGGCTTTGTGGTAAAAAGAGGTCGACGGTAGCCAGCCAGCGTTTCCAGAAATAGCGACTGGCATGGTATTTCGGAAATGAGCGGTCAGAAATGCGTGTGTTAATACCGACAACGGGAATATTATTTCTTTTGCATGCTTTAAACATACCCGGCCAGAACTCTGTTTCAGCGAGTAAAAGCAGGGAAGGTTTGAGGGTGTTTACAAAACGCTGCATGAGACCAGGTAAATCCCACGGTAAATAGGAAACAGTGGCTATATTGCCAACTTGGCGTTGAGCATGTTGCATGCCTGTGCGAGTAATCACAGTTAAATGCAGTGAGTACCCCAAGCTATGTAATTGCTCCAGTAGGGGGACAATAGATGCCACTTCTCCCACCGAGCAAGCATGTAACCAAATACAGTTAGCTTGTGGCTTAGGCATATCGAGTAAGAAATGTTGCCGCCACTTATGAGGCTGATGATGGGGGGGGCTGGCTTGCATATTGCCAATTGCAACAAAATGAAGCGGTGTCGTCTATGATATTTATGATGATGTCGCTCCGCGACGACAGGGCAATCGCATTAAAACCGTCACTTTCCCATTAAGATTTTTTCCAAATAATCATTATCCCACCCCGCTTTAAGCCTTCGGTTCTTAATGCCTATTTTGGATGATGTATCGGCTTTGATCAGATT
>JALUXZ010000083.1 GCA_027018935.1 Mariprofundaceae bacterium | reverse complement strand
GTCTTTCATCATCAGACCACACTTTATTAGCCTCCTTCGCAAACGTTGGTGTTTCTATTACTGTTCGCACTACCACTTCCTTTTGTTAGATATCAATAGCCCTATTATACGGGATTCCCGTATAATGGCAAACCAATTTGCTTAATTTTCAAGTATTGAGAAAATTACCAGATTTTTTTAATTAAACATTCAACATTAAAAAATCACCATTAGATCAAATTTCAGCTATTATACCAGTACATAATAATGAAAAAAGGTGAGAGAAGATGAGGGTGGTTACTATTTTATGTATTCTAAATCATTGATTTATTGTGGTTTTCGTATATTAGAGAAAACTGTGATCTGACCCCGGTTTTGCTAATATCTTAATATTTTAATCCGTGTTCATCTGCGTTTATCTGTGGAATATGCACAATGAAAGACCCCATGACCCATGCAAATAACATTATAAATAACTCCCCCTGATTTCCAAAATGAATCTAAGTAATGCTATTATTACTGGACATGCTTGTTCTCAAATGACCAGGCGGCAAATAACTATGCGTGAATTACAGCGATTGTTGAATCAACCTGAGGAAATACTACCCGTGCGTGAGGGTAGGGTAGTGGCGCAGGGAATAAGTGGGGATTATTTGCTACGTGTGTTTGTAGATGTGGATCGTGATCCGCCAGAGGTCGTAACATGTTATCGAACAAGTAGAATTAACAAATACAGGGGGCCGTCATGAAGGCAGTTTATGACTCAAAAACAGATACACTTGTGCTGGAATTCAAAGTTGGGCCTGTTGCCGAAAGTGATGAAAATAAACCTGGCATCGTCCTGGATTATGATGCCGGGGGTAACATCGTCAGTATTGAGATTATGGATGCGTCCAGGCGAGTAGAGGATACTCGTAGCATGCAATTTGAAGTTGCAGTCTGATGCCTGATTTTTAAAAATCACAGCAAATCTCCCCTGGCCCCTCTTTGCCAAAGAGGGGGTATCTATAAAAAACTCGTGTCTTTCGCATGCGACCAGATATTTCCTTTGTGCAATCACCAAGTCTTGTTTCGTATATTAGAGAAAACTGTGATCTGACCCCGGTTTTGGGGAGTATTGTGAAGCAAGTAACTTGACCTCTGTTACTATTACCTTTTGTTTTCAATTGCAGTAAGTATCAGAATGATTTCAGTGGCAGGAAAAGTCTCCTGCTTCCTGAAGGCAATAACGAGAAGCCGAACTGTTGATAGAAGTGTTCTGCCTGCTCGTCAATGGCATCGACCACCATGGCGTAGATGGCTATGTCATCGCTAACGCCTAGTGTTCTCTTAATGGCATCCATTAATAGCATTTTGCCAACACCAAGCCCCTGTGCATGCTCGCTTACGGCCAATCGGCCGATAAGGGCTGCTGGAATTGGATGTCTGGGTAGCTTGCGGGCTACTTCCTCTGGCAACTGCTCGAGTTCAATCGACAGGGCGCTCAGGGTGTAGTAGCCCACAACCGTTGACGGAGACTCTGGTGTGGTTGCGACAAAGGCTCGGCTTATGCGTCGCTTTACATCCTGCTTCGCCTGTTTTTTTAGGTAGTTATCCAGTGATGCTACGCCGCACCGGAAGTCTGGTCTGTTATGTGCGCTGCTGAGTGGTTCAATGACTAAATAGTGGTAATCGATCATTTATTGGTTACGCGCTGATCGTGCTCTTTGAGCGCACTAGCCAATTTACTATTGAATTGTACAGGCGCAGCAAGAGCATTGAAAAAAGCTTCGGAGTCATTGGCGTTAAGCGTCATAACTTCATGTTCTTGAATGGTTTTTTCTGCACGGCTCAAGGCGCTATTGAGAACGAATTTACTGATGGTCTGGCCTTCAAAACTGGCTGCACGTTCAAGCATAAGCTTGGCATGGTGCTTAAGACGGAGGTTAATTCGTTCATCTTTTGTTTGCGTAGCTGAACTCATGGTGAGTACCTCATGTGGTTTTGGCTATCATGCTTTAAATGTACGTCAAAATGGTGTCTTTGTCAATTTTGATGGTGATTATGCATAGATATGAATAGGAGCACCGGGAAGGTACTTTCTGGTGGGGAACAAAACTGAAATAAGCAGAATTTTAACCATAACACCCCAAAACTTCTGCAATGTATTGAATTTTCAACCATCATTCTAAGACATAATAAAAAAGCATGTAATAAAATAATGACAACAGAAAATGAGGGTAGTTGATATTTTCATAAAAACATCAACCCCGGAATACACAGACAACACGGAACAAGTTCAAAACCGCACAAAAACTTCCCACTTTGTACTTCCCCCTTAGAAAAAGGGGGATTGAGGGGGATTTAATCGCCAACCAGCTGAAAAACAACAGCAAATCTCCCCTGGCCCCTCTTTGCCAAAGAGAGGGTATCTATAAAAAACTCGTGTCTTTCGCTTATTTGTGGATAATGTGTTTGCTTTTTACTGCCAACTGCCAACTCAGTACTATGTTTTCAAATTCACCATTCAACATTAAAAATTCACCATTAGATAAAATATCAACTATCATTCCAGTACATAATAATAAAAAGGTAAGAGAAGATGAGGGTGCTTACTATTTTATGTATTCTAAATCATTGATTTATCGTAGTTTTCGTATATTAGAGAAAACTGTGATCTGACCCCGGTTTTTTGACCCCGGTTTTTGACCCCGGTTTTTCCTTAGAGCGAAGGTTGACTGAGTAGTAAATTGCAACCATAATGCAACTATACTTGCTTAATGGGGGAATTATGATATGCCTGCCGTGACTATAAAAAACATTCCTGACGATGTTTATAGTGAGCTAAAAAATAAGGCGAAACAAG
>JALUXZ010000082.1 GCA_027018935.1 Mariprofundaceae bacterium | reverse complement strand
AATGGAAAATCTAAAGTATTTACACATTATTAAAGGAGAAAGATAATGAAAAAAATAATATTGTTGGCAATTTCTTTATTAGTGAGCAGTTCTATGGCACTTGCACATGGTGATGAACATCATATGGGTGAACATAACCCATGCTCTATGCAACCTATGGAAGGACACCATCAGATGAAAGCAATGAAAGGTAATCCTTGTGCAATGAAATCCATGGCGAGCATGAAGAAAGGAACGTTTCTAAAAAAAGAAGTGATTGATGGTTATGAAGTAAGTTTTCATGTCATGAAAGCACCTGAGGGTATGGAGGAGGGTGGAACGCATCATTTAATGGTGAAAGTTGAGAAAAATAATACAATTATAGTGCTTAAGGCTATAAATTCTAAAGTCACACACCCAAATGATAATTCAGAATCTAAAATGATGATGAAGATGGGTGATTGGTATATGGCGGGATATAATTTGGATCATAGTGGAAATCATAAAATTATGATTCTGTTCAAAACTGAGGATGGACTGAAACACTTTGGTGGCATTACCTATCCAAATAAATAATGACTGTAAATTTTTCTCTGTTTGTTTTTGATAAGGATAACTGCGCCCAAAAGAGCGCAGTTATCCTTGATTCACAGAAGTATTCATAAGTGATGAGCAAATATATAGCCGTAAAAATTGGTCTGTGGCTTATGCTTGTTTTTATGATAATAGGCTTGTTTGGTTGGGATCTGATTGATGATATGGAAGACCTCCAGCTTGAGGCGAAAGTCATTGAGGGCAGCAATAGGCAAAATCATGATTTGCATGATCTTGAGTTAGATTTGCATCGCAGCATGGATCCTGTAAAGGAGTTCCTTATTACGGGTGATTATCGTTTGGAAGCATATTTTTCACGTCTTCATAGTGACTTATTCAGAGCCGTTGAAAAATATGAACAGAACTACCCAAATTATAGGTTAATGGGCGTGCCTGAGGCATTAGAAAAAATAGGAAGCTTGAGCCATGAAATTTTTAAACTTCCATATGCGGTAGGTAATATGGAAGGGCCTGTGATTTTGCAAGAAGTAACAGAAAAAACGCGTATTTCTGTTCAGCAACTATCAAAGCAGCACCATGTATTGGACATGCAAGTTAATGAAGCTACACGTATGATGGCTGGATTAAGAATAGATATGCATGATGAAGCTCTGGCCCTGTTACTGGTTTTATTGGTAACTCTTTTATGCCTAACATATTTTATATATAGCCAAATTGTATTGCCTCTTGTTCGCATGCGAAAATCTGTACAGCAAGTTGCAGACGGTGACTTTGATGTACAGTGCCAAGTGAAATCGCAAGATGAAATCGGTGTACTGGGGAGTACTTTTAATGCGATGGGGTATGCGCTGAAAGAGCGGGATAAAAAATTAACCCATACACGAAGCCTTGCGGCATATCATGATAAAATGAGTGCCTTGGGGCTCATGGCTGGGGGGATTGCGCATGAGGTAGGTAATCCTTTGGCGGCGATTTCGGTGTCTTTGCAAGTTGCTCAAAAGAAGTTAACCAATGATGACCATGATGCTGTTCAAACCCAGCTTCAAATTGCCCTCAAAGAAGTGGCAAGAATGGAAGATATTATACAAATCATTCTAAATTTTGGGCGACACGAAAGTACAGCGACCATGAGAAGCTTTTATGTGCTTCCTGTCATTAAAGAGGCGATTCAATTGGCACAAATGTCTCCAAGAAAAAAAATTGTTAGCATTATCACAAATATTCCTCCTCGGTTTCCTAGGATATATGCGGCAGAAGGCATGTTATTGCAAGTATTACTCAATCTTATTTTGAATGCATTGGATGCATGTTCTGATAAAGGAAGTATTAGCATTGATGTTTCTGAGGAAAATAATATGAAAACTATTATTGATATTAAAGATGATGGGCATGGGGTTGCGAGTGGTATAAGAGGTGATATTTTTAACCCTGACTTTACCAGTAAAGCGCGCGGAGAAGGCACAGGCTTAGGCTTGGCGATTAGTAGGGAGCTTGTGCATAGTATGAATGGCTCTTTGGTGCTTGTTCGTAGTGATGCAGCGGGAAGTTGTTTCCGTATATGCTTGCCCATGAAGGAAATATTATGAGAATTTTGGTCGTTGAAGATGAAAAGCATATTCGTCAGGGCATTATTCAAATGCTTGAAAGTGAAGGGTTTGAAGTGTGTGAAGCTGAATCAGTGACATCGGCATTATCATCGATTCATGATGAAATTTGTGATGTCATACTTTGTGATCATCACCTTCCTGATGGAGAAAGTTTTGATGTGTTATGCGGGCTTCCAGAAAAGAATCCTCCTCCATTGATTATGATGACAGCCTTTGGCAATCGTGATTTGGCTTCACGGGCATTTGCTGCTGGAGCGTACGATTATGTTGCCAAGCCTATTCGTTTTGATGAACTTATTGTGCGTTTGCAACGCTTGGAAGAGAAACAGATATTGCGTCAACGGGTATATGAAAGTGATAAAGATGTACGCGATAGTGGCGAGTTAGCAATTTTAGGAAAGTCGGCATCCATGGAAAAAATTCAAGGAAGCATTCAAACATCGGCATCGGCGAATGTGCCAGTGCTTTTGCAAGGTGAAACAGGGGTTGGTAAAGGCGTAGTTGCTCGTTTGATTCATAGTTTAAGTAAATTTAGGGAGCAGCCTTTTGTGCGGGTTAATTGCGCGGCAATTCCAAAAGACCTTATAGAATCTGAACTTTTTGGACATGTAAAAGGAGCCTTTTCAGGGGCAGAACATGAGCGAAAAGGTTTATTTGCCAGTGCAGGTAAAGGGACGTTATTTTTAGATGAATTGGTCGATTTGCCTCTTGTGATGCAATCCAAGCTTTTGCATGTGCTTGATGAGCATTGTTTTCGTCCTGTAGGCAGTGATAAAGAGGTTGTATTTCAAGGGCGTGTTATTGCAGCAAGTAACATTGATTTTGAGCAAGCTGTAAAGGATGGGCGCTTTCGAGAAGATCTTTATTTTCGTTTGAATATCATGCAAATAACAATTCCACCGTTGCGTCAAAGAATGGATGATCTTATTCCCTTAACACAACGCTTGCTTCGCCAGATATGTGATGGGTGGGGGCGTAATCAAGTAGAGTTGGATCATGAACAAATCATATGGTTGGAATCACAACCTTGGCGAGGGAATGTGCGTGAGCTTCGGAATGTACTGGAGAGAGCTGTGTTATTGGGTAGTGATAACGCGCTAAAACTACCAGATATGGAGCCACCCTTTGTATCAGAAGCGTTGAGTTTATCCGATGCATGTAAGTCTTTTGAACAGCGTTATATTCAACATGTTCTTCATCAAAATAAAGGAGACAAGGCAATGGCAGCGAAGCAGCTAGGTATTGCTGTATCCAGTTTATATCGAAAAATTGAGGGCTGATTTTTTTATATTTGAGAAAATAAAAATAGGAAATTCTCATGATTGAGAATTCTTAACTAGGTTAAAACAAGGCTTTATTTCACGTAACATATTGATATATAGTACATATGCTTATCCTCTAACACGTTATTTCTAACAAGTAATTCTTTGGCACCACCCTTTCTTTGTATAGAGCAACCTCGAATTCGAGGATTTATATTAAAAATAGAGAATTGAACTCTAGGAGGGGTTACCCATGAAGAAGATATTATTTTCAGCAAGTGCGTTTGTGTTTGTTGCCGTAGGCAGTGTTGCGCTGATTCCTACGAATGCTGAGGCTATTCCAGTATTCGCAAGAAAATATGGTATGGCATGTAGTTCATGTCACACAATGTTTCCAAAATTAACCAAGATGGGGGTGGCATTCCGTGAGCGTGGATTTCGTTTTGCGGCAGGTCGTGATGATATCGAGAGCCAAGATGAGCGTGGCGCAAACTTTGATGCAGGTGAGAAATCTGTTTTTGCATCATCTTTCCCGTTTACAGTAAGGACTCAAATATTGGCAACAGGTGCTGGACCAATTACAGCAACGACTGCTGATGCAAATGGTAATAATGTTGTGATGCCTGGTCATCGTCCAGGTATGCTTGATGGTGCGGCACCTGGTAATTACAAAGTAGGTTTTGGTGAGTTTGGTCTTATTTCAGCAGGTTCTTATGATAACTTTTCATGGTGGTTAGATTCAAGCTTGCAAGGCGGTATTGGCATGTTGGAAGGTATCTATTATGTCAATGATTTGCTAAAGATTCGCTTTGGACGAGTGCAAAACAATGTTGGTTACGGTATGACAATGATGTCCCATCGTCCGTTGGCTTATGGCTGGAATGATGCATCAATCATGACTGGTGGTACAATGTTGATGATGGCAGATGGTATTGCTATTAACGGTACAACCAATGGTGACTCTGGTGTTGGTACATATTATAATTTTACAGTTTCCAGTAATGGTAAAGACACTAAGAGTGGGCTAGGTTCAACCAGTGTTTATGGGCGTATTGCTCAGGAAATTAACGATAATTCGATTATCGGTATTTATGGCTATCAAGCGAAGAATTATACTTCAGATATATTTGGTAAAACTGCGCCAATGCAAATGGCGATGGGTGCGGTTGGCGCAACGACTGCAACTGATATGTCATTTAAAGATGTGACGCGTTATGGTGTTGATTTCGCATGGAATTATGGCGAACCTTTGCAGTTATGGGGTGGATATACCGTTGGAACGCAAACAAGTTATGCCAACAAATCCCTTAGAGTTCAGGCTTATACTTTATCAGGTGAGTGGAAATTTACAGATAGTGACTTGTTGGGTGTGAAGTTTGATTCTAGTCAGGTTGATTTGCAGATGAAAACCAACAAGGTTTTGCGTCCAACAACAACGACCAATACAACCTTGTTTGGTATTCACCAACTTGCTGAAAATGTGCAAGCAGTACTGTCGTTCACACAGACCAATAATCAAGTTGATTCTATGTTCTTTAGTGCGGGGCAAACTACAGCTGTTCAGCGCAGCTTTAAATCGGGTTTATTGGCTATTGATATAGCACTATAAGCATTCTTTGAGAATGGGGGCTTTATGCCCCCATTTTTGTTTTAACCTACTCTGTCCATAAAAGGAGTTTTATATGCAAAGTGATTCAATTTCACCGCTTACAGCATTTCTGGAAGCATCGATTAATTTTAGAAATGAAGAGGTTTTCATTCTCTATTCGATTATGTTATTGATGAGCGCTGTAATTTGCCTCATCCTCTTTTATAAAAATAAATAAAATTATAAATTTACCTTTTGCCCTCTATCTTCTTATCCCCCTTCTCAAAAATAGTTTTTTACATGTCAATTATTAACAACCAAAGGATTTTATTATGAATGAATTAAGAAAAATACTATCGCCTGTTCACCATGGTTTGGCCATGGGTGTTCTGGCATTAATTTTTGGTGCTTTATGGGCTGCATATCTCGCAACTCATCATGAACAGTTGCATGGTGGTTTTGAAGCAGCTGAAAGCAAGGTGAAACAAGTACAAATGCAAGCTGAAATGAAAGAAATGCAGACAGATATGGGCATGTCTGGTATGCAGATGGAAAGTATGCCACATGAACATGCGGCAGGAGAATCGCACCATCATAGCGATAAGCCAGGCTCATCAGCACATACACATGCTGGACATGAAGCAGGGGCTCAACACACTCATTCTGGTAGCTTGGCAATGGATGCTATGCAGCGACTGTTGCGTGGACATATTCATTTTATGGGGATTGGTATGTTAATTATTGTAGTATTGATTCTTGTGGCGGCATCTCAACTTAAAAATTGTTGGAAAGGTGTGTTTGGCTGGACGTTTGGTTTGGGAGCCTTGATGTATCCGCCAGCTTGGATTTTGATGGGACTTCGTACGGTTGAGCTGGGACCAGAAGGTGCAGAAGCAAGTGTGATGTGGCTATTTGGACCTGCAGTAGGATTACTAATTGGTTCGCTGATTGCCTTGTTTTGTGTGATGGTTATTGAGTTTGTTGGACTGAATAAATCAAGTTTGTTTTCTTGGGCCTTCAACCAAAAAGTGTAAAGTGAAGGATTAGTTTTTGTAGTAGCATGCTTTGCAACAGAGACCGATTCTTTTTTATGTGAAATCAAGGTGTTCAAGTGTTAGAGAAGCTGGAGGACGTAGATGATGACGGTGCATGAGGTTGCGAAGCAAGTAGGTGTTACATCTGATGCAGTCAGGTATTATGTACGTATCGGGCTACTTCATCCGCAGCGTAATCCTAGTAATGGATATAGGCTATTTTCTAGAGTGGATATTAAGCGGTTACGCTTTATTTTACGTGCCAAACTCTTGGGTTTTACGCTTACTGAAATTCGTCATATTTTTTCTGATACAGAGCATACACACTCACCTTGTCCAGTGGTACGAGAGATTTTAAATCGCCGTATTTGCGAAAATAAAAAGACCATAGATGAGCTTATATTACTGCAGCAACGTATGGAGCAAGCACAAAGGCAATGGCATCAAATTCCTGATGGTATCCCGGATGATGAAATACTTTGCCCACTTATTGAATCCATTGCTGCTTGACCTGTGTGTAACACATATCTTGTATACTAGCGCTGGTTGTTAGAAAGAGACCTTGACCGAGTGAGGATAATATGTCTAAGAATAATATGAAAGAAGAAATAAGTTGTTGCTGTCATGATAATCAGACTATTTTTCTTGATAAGGCAATCAAGCAGCTGGGGCTTAATACCGATCAAAAGCAGCTACTTTTACATTCATTTCGCGAAATTTCTGTGCAAATACCGCTTAAAGTTGGTGGTGGTGAAATAACGCACACCTTTACGGGTTATCGAGTGCAACATAATCATGCTCGTGGTCCATTTAAAGGCGGGCTTCGTTATCATCCTGATGTGCAAATTGATGAAATACGAGCTTTGGCTCAGTTAATGACTTGGAAGACGGCACTTGTTGATATTCCATTTGGTGGGGCGAAAGGGGGGATTAGTGTTGATCCGTCATTATTGAGTATAGAAGAGCTTGAAACTTTAACCCGTAGGTTTGTGCAAAAAATGGAACCAGTATTGGGTGTGAATGAAGATATTCCAGCTCCAGATGTGAATACAAATCCGCAAGTCATGGCTTGGTTCTTTGATGAATACAGTAAAACCAATGGTTCAGTACCAGGTATTGTCACAGGAAAACCTATTGAGCTTGGTGGTCTGAAGGGTCGTTTAGAAGCAACTGGTTACGGAGTTGCATATATTACATCACTGGCTCTTGAACAGATTAATATACCTTTGAAGGGAGCCAAGGTGGTCATTCAAGGTTTTGGCAATGTCGGCTCCTATGCTGCCCTAAGGCTTCAAGCCATGGGGGCGAGTATTGTAGGCATATCAGATAAGGATGGTGGTTTATTTGATGCGGAGGGCATTGATATTAAAGCGGCAGCTCAATTTGCACAAAAAACAGGTGGTCTAAAAGGTTTTTTTGAAGGTAAGCTCATTAGCAATGTGGCATTGCTTGCGCTTCCCTGTGATGTTCTCATTCCTGCCGCACTTGAAGGGACGGTTCATTGTGATACTGAGGCGGATGTTAAGGCAAAACTCATTATTGAAGCTGCGAATATGCCAATTACTCATATGGCAGATGACAAGTTAAGAAAAAGAGGGGTTACAATTGTCCCTGATATTTTAGCCAATGCAGGTGGCGTGATTGCCTCTTATTTTGAATGGGTTCAGAACATACAGCGTTTTGAATGGCAGCGTAGTGTCGTGCAAGAACGTATGGAGGAGCATTTGTCCCGTGCGTATAAAGATGTGGTTGCCTTAGCAAAAGAAACGGATGTGGATTTACGTACTGCAGCTTACCAAGTTTCTGTAAGTAGAGTGTTACGTGCTATAGAGTTAAGAGGTTTTTAGTATTAAGGTGTTTCATAGGAAGGTTAAGACATGCTTCAAGAAGTAGAGATGAAAATTGAGGATATGAAGTGTACTGGTTGTGAAGGGACTGTGCGAAAGAAACTTCTTACAGTAAAAGGTGTTTATGAGGCTAGGGCTAACTTTAAGAATGGTGTGGTGCTGTTAAGTGTAGCTTCCTCTTTTCAGTCTTCTGAAGCGCTAAAAGCCATTCGTGATTTGGGTTATACGCCAGTGCAACCCAATGAGTAAGCTACATGTATATAGGTTTCAAATACTCAAAAAAACAAAAGTAAGGAAAGGTTTATGAAAAAATACGTATTATTGATGGTGATATTAGGCTTTACGACAGCATGCTCAACATTGTCAGGTAATCATGAGCGTGTAGAAAAAATAAATGCAAGTGCAGAGCAAAACATGGATCATGAGAATGACTTTTTTGTTGCACGAAAAGGCCTTTCAGATGGTTATGAGTTTATTTTTCATGTTATGCCTGCTCCTGAAGGAGAAGGTTTTAGTAGGGTTAATTATCATTTGATGGTAAGTATTGAAAAAAATGGCATACCCTTGGACAATTTAAAAGTCTATTCATCTGTGAAACATCCAGATGGAAGTTTCAAAGCAAAGATCCAAATGATGAAAATGGGACATTGGTATATGACAGCTTATAACCTTAGCCACGAGCAAGGCCGTCACTGGATGACAATTTCTTTTGAAGCAGATGGCAGAACTTATAGTTCTGGGGTGTATTATCCTGAGAGGGATTATCGGCAATGAGTGTTCGGCAGTCTCAGTTTGTAAGGTGACTGTAGCTGGGCTTGACTCTGAATGGTGCTACAAAGCACCAAGAAGCTATTAGGAGATTTTAGCTGTGAAAGATACGAAGGATTTAGAAAAAGCATCAATTCCATATCACCCTGCAACAAGGTGGCTGCACGCAGGCTTGGTGCTAGGTGTAATGTTTCAACTTATTTGCGCACTTTTGATGGCTCATCCAGTTCATGTTGATGGTGGGCATGGTATGCCCATGGCGCATGCAGCACCTGTAATTGATGATATGCATCATTCATTACCGGCTAGTAAAGATGAGTTTGGCGAAGCATTGATGTCGGCACATAGGTTGGGTGGTTTGTTTGTAGCATTGATTGTATTAGCTAATCTCATATGGGCAGTGATGCGAAGAGGGGAACCGCGTAAGCGTCAAATAGCCGTGCTTGTTTCGGCAACGCACTGGCATGATTCATGGAAAATTCTAAAGAAACTTTTCTTGATGCTGGTTGGAAAAGGAGAGCTTCCTGAACCAGGAAATGCTCTGTCGCTGATTGTTGAAATGCTTGGCATGTTAACAATGACTGCAATGGCGGTAAGTGGGGTAATCATTTGGAGTATATGGGCAGGGCCTGGTAATATGGTTACTGAGCAGGCAGAAGCTTGGATGGGAATCCACGCAAGCGTTGCGATATTTCTATTTTTGTATTTAGCAGGGCATGTTTCGATGGCACTGCTGCATATGCGTTCAGGAGATGCGGTGTTTGCGCGTATTTCCCCAGTACCTTTGAAAAAAGGGTAGTGTTTTTTTAGTATATACTATGTAAGGAGTTACGGCTCTAAAGGCAGTATTTGTTGGATTGTAACATGAATGTGGGTGTTTTTTTAGGCTAAAAGGAGATTGATATGAAAAAGATTAGTGTAATTGGTATGTTTATGGGAGCAGTTTTATTGGTTCCAGTGGCTTTTGCTGGAGATCAGAATTCTATGTCGGATGTGCAGCATCGCAAGACCATGTCTGGTATGCATCATCCTGAACATAGTCATGATGCTGATGCGAAGGAAGGTCATGCTGTAATGTCTGATTCTCAACATCGCAAGACTATGTCTGGCATGTCACATCCTAAACATGATGATGGCAAGAAATTGACTGAAAAAGAGAATGCTACCATGTCAAATGCTCAACATCGTAAAACTATGGGGGGCATGAGTCATCCTCATAACGATTAGTCGTTATCTTGGGCAACCTCGATGAGAGAGTAAATATCGAGGTCGCCCTTGAGAATATTTATTAACACTTAACTGTAATGATAAGGAATTGATTTATGATGACTGTGGGTGAGGTGGCGATGCAAGCTGGAGTTACGCCTGATGCAGTAAGATATTATATTCGTATTGGCTTGCTTCATCCCAAACGAAATCCAAAAAATGGCTACCGTCTATTTTCTGTAAGCGATGTTGATCGTTTACGCTTTATGGTGAGAGCCAAAGAACTAGGGTTTACGCTTGCTGAAATTAGGCGGGTGTTTTCTGATATAGCGGCTGGTGGTTCACCCTGCCCTCGTGTGCGTAATACGCTTCAACGACGTATTACTGAAAATAAAAAGGTCATTGCTGAGCTTGTTGCTTTACAAGAGCGTATGGAGGTAGCTCAGAAAGAGTGGCAAGATATTCCAGACAATATGCCAAGTGATAAAATATTTTGTCACCTCATTGAATCAAACGACGATTGACCTGTGTGTAGGGCACAGCCTCTATATTAGCGACAGATGAAAAACTATAATAGTTGGATGAAGTAGTGTTAGGAGGTTTGTGATGAATGTTGATCCTGTTTGCGGTATGGATGTTAAAAAAGACTCTGAGCATGAGCGTACATTTCGGGGTGTGGATTATCACTTTTGTAGTGCACATTGCTTAGAGAAATTTGGCGAAACTCCTGAAAATTATATGGGTGATGATTGCACCCATGACCCAGTCTGTGGCATGAAGGTTGCTCGAGTATCTGCCAATCATGTGCAATATAAAGAGCATGATTATTATTTTTGCTCACAGCATTGTGTTGAAAAATTTAGCGCCGATGCGGATGCTTATGAGGGTAAGGATCAGGTGTGTGAACATCATGGGCATCACAGCCATAAGCCTGCTGTAGCCGATAATCCTGATGCAACCTATTTCTGCCCCATGTGTCCTGGGCAAGAACAACAAGGCCCAGGCACATGTAAAGTCTGTGGTATGGCACTGGAAGCAATGGCGACCCCAACATTAAATGAAAAAACGGAATATGTGTGTCCTATGCACCCAGAAGTGGTCAGTGACGAACCAGGAGCATGCCCCAAATGTGGTATGGCATTGGAATCTAGAGTTGTAACGGTTGAAGAAAACAATGCCGAATTGGATGATATGAGCCGCCGCCTTAAAGTAAGTGTGATCCTGTCGGCTCCTGTATTTATCTTGGCTATGGTTGCCGATTTGGCACCATCATGGTTGCCTGCATCTTTAAATATGGGCTTGGTGCAATGGATTGAATTTATCTTGGCAACACCTGTTGTATTATGGGGTGGTTGGCCATTTTTCGAGCGTTTTGCTCTTTCTGTGAAGACATGGAACTTGAATATGTTCACGCTGGTCGGTTTGGGTGTTGGTGTGGCATGGATTTACAGTGTGGTTGCATTAACCTTACCCAGTATTTTTCCGCCTTTGATGCAAATGGGTGGTGGACTTGTTGATGTATATTTTGAAGCAGCCGCAGTTATTACAACATTGGTGCTATTGGGTCAGGTTTTAGAGTTACGCGCACGCTCACGCACCAATGAAGCTATTAAGTTGTTACTCGGCATGGCACCTAAAACGGCACGTTTGGTGAAATCAGATGGTTCTGAAGTTGATGTGCCAATGGAAGATGTACAGGCAGGGGATATTTTACGTATTCGCCCTGGTGAGAAAGTGCCTGTTGATGGTGTTGTAACAGAGGGTGAAAGCTTGGTAGATGAATCAATGGTGACAGGTGAACCTGTTTCAGTTGAAAAATTTTCGGGTGAAAAACTGATTGGTGCAACAGTCAATGGCAATGGTTCATTGTTGATGCGCGCTGAGAAAGTGGGTGGAGACACACTACTTTCACAAATTGTAAATATGGTGGCAGAGGCACAACGCTCACGTGCGCCGATTCAAAAGATGGCGGATACTGTAGCGGGTTATTTTGTGCCTGTGGTCATTGGTATTGCCATGATTGCGTTTGGATTCTGGTTTTTTATTGGTCCAGAACCACGTTTGGCGCATGCAATTATTAATGCCGTTGCAGTGTTAATTATTGCCTGCCCATGTGCTTTGGGCTTGGCAACGCCCATTTCTATTATGGTGGGTACAGGTCGCGGAGCCACGGCTGGGGTGTTAATCAAGAATGCGGAAGCCTTGGAGATCATGGAAAAGGTTAATACGGTTGTTGTGGATAAAACAGGCACGCTGACGGAAGGTAGACCAGGCTTAACTACAGTGATAAAAACGCATGATATGTCCGAAGATGAGGTATTGTTATTAGCAGCAAGTCTTGAACGTGCCAGTGAACACCCCTTGGCGGCGGCGATTGTTGCTGGAGCAGAAAAGCGGAAGCTCACATTGCAAGCTGTTGAAGATTTTACGGCTATTACAGGTAAAGGTGTGCAAGCGGTTGTAGGAGGGCAAGTTATATTGCTGGGAAATGCAGCCTTGATGCAAGATAATGAGATTGATATTGCTGCTGTTATTGCAGATGTTGAAAAGCATCAATTGGCAGGTGAGACAGTCATGTATCTTGCTGGGGACGGTGTTCTGGTTGGTTTGATTGGCGTATCTGACCC
Source organism: Mariprofundaceae bacterium (assembly GCA_027018935.1). GTDB lineage: Bacteria > Pseudomonadota > Zetaproteobacteria > Mariprofundales > Mariprofundaceae. The sequence goes on along the minus strand of JALUXZ010000082.1, from coordinate 3,075 downwards.
GATTAAAGCCTCAACACCTGATGCTATTAAAGAGCTGCGTGATGAGGGCATGGAAGTGGTGATGTTGACGGGTGACAATCATCATACTGCCTCGGCTGTTGCCTTACAACTTGGTATTGAACGTTTTGAAGCCGATGTTTTGCCCGATCAAAAAGCCAATGTGGTCAAAGCGTTGCAAGCCGAAGGAAAAATCGTGGCGATGGCAGGCGATGGTATCAATGATGCACCCGCGTTAGCACAAGCCCATGTTGGCATTGCTATGGGTACAGGAACCGATGTAGCGATGGAATCAGCTGGTGTAACGCTTATTAAAGGTGATTTAACAGGTATTGTCCGTGCAAGACGTTTATCGCGCGCTACCATGAAAAATATCCGCCAGAATCTATTCTTTGCTTTTATCTACAACTCCGCAGGTGTACCGATTGCAGCAGGTGTTCTTTACCCTGTGTTTGGTATTTTATTATCACCTGTGATTGCCGCAGCAGCGATGAGTTTCAGTTCGGTATCAGTGATTACTAACGCTCTTCGATTACGCAACACGAAGCTGTAAAAGATTGTGACGACGATGCCAGATAACCGAGTAGATAGCTCGGCATCGCTAGAGAAATCGCGGACACTTCGTCAGGTTATTCCTGCGATGAGCATTCCACTGGCATCTATTTTTGGTAGTGGTTTTTTGGTTATTGTACCCGTTTTAGCCAGTAGTGTGGGACCGTATTCATTATTGGCAATGGTGGTGGTGGCGTTTGTTGCTTTTCAAGCCGGTGCTGTTGTGCGGCACAATATTTTATATGTAGAGCCTGTATTGGAGGCTGGGAAAAATCACATTACCTTGTCGCTGGAGCGCTTATCTTCACTGGCGCTTGTCGTTGCTTATATTGTATCCGTGTGTCTTTATGTTCATATCTTAAGCTCTTTTGTGCTAGGTGCTTTTCATATGGATTCAGACTTTAATAAGAGCTTGTTAACCTCATTGGTGATTGGGGTTATCACCGTGATAGGTGTGATGGGTGGTTTAAAGCCATTGGAAAAGTTGGAAAATTGGGCTTTGTCTCTGACGCTAGCCATTCTAGGCTTATTGTTAGTTGGCTTTGCTAGCTATGATATGAATAGCTACTTGGATGTTGGTAGCTTTACGATGCCCATTATGCCAGAGCGTTCACTATGGGAGATGGTGACCATTGTCGCAGGCACGTTGATTGTCGTTCAAGGCTTTGAAACGACACGCTATTTAGGTCGTCAATTCGACACATGGACAAGAATCCTTGCTTCACGCTGGTCACAATATTTATCGCTCACTGTATATATTGTGTTTGTTGCTCTGGCATTGCCTGTAGTAACTGTATTGAATGGTGATTATTCTGATAATAGTTTGATTCTTTTGGCTGCTGAGGTATCGGCATTATTGGTTACCCCATTGATTCTTGCCGCAAGCTTATCTCAATTTTCAGCCGCAGTAGCGGATACACTGGCAGCGGCTGAAAATATGGTGGAAATGACACACAACCGTGTTAATCAGCGTTTGGGGTACTTGTTTGTTGGAGTTATTGCGATTGCACTGGCATGGTCTGGTTCAACATTTACTATTATCACTTTGGCATCGCGAGCCTTTGCATTTTATTATTTCTTACAATGTATTGTAGGGTTTACGGTGTGCGAGAGTCATTGTGAGCGAGCCAGACTTAGCTTTGTGGCGTTGGCCTTATTATTCGTTCTAATATTTGCTGTTCCTGCGGGATGATTGGCAAGATTCATTTTTGTATTTGGATATTTGGGAATAAAGGATGCATGAAAGATTCGCATTATTCGACAGGGATTTAATATTGAGGTGAATCAGCCGAAACGGTCAATGTGTCGTGCGGATGGCTTCAACGCTTCACGTGGTTGAGCCAGTGTTTGTGGGTTGCCAGCAGGGGAATGGTTGCGAAACGCCGTCGGACTTGATGTGTTTATGCGAATCATGTTTGTTGCAACCGCATCTACCAAGGGTGCTTGAGGAGTGGTCACCTGCGGAGGAATAACAACCGCAGGCACGCGTGAGACAAGTTCAAGTTCGGATATCCTCAACATACTATGAGCATAGCAGTTTATTCAAACAGTTGCGGAAGCTATTGATTCATTCGATCAAAGAATTCAGCATTATTCTTGGTGGTTCCCAACTTATCTAGTAAAAATTCCATTGCACCGACAGCATTCATGGGCGATAGAATTTTACGCAAAACCCAAATCTTTTGTAGGGTTTCATGATCAATGAGAAGCTCTTCTTTGCGGGTTCCAGATGGTGCAATATCAATGGCTGGGAATACACGTTTATCAACCAACTTACGGTTTAAGTTGATTTCCATGTTGCCCGTGCCTTTAAACTCTTCAAAAATAACTTCATCCATTTTCGAGCCAGTATCCACCAATGCTGTAGCAATAATGGTAAGAGAGCCGCCACCTTCGATATTGCGTGCAGCACCAAAGAAGCGTTTCGGGCGATGCAAAGCATTGGCATCCACACCGCCTGTTAGGATTTTACCAGAAGATGGCACTACAGTATTAAATGCACGTGCCAAACGTGTAATAGAATCCAATAAAATCACCACATCTTTGCCATGCTCAACCATACGCTTGGCTTTTTCGATAACCATTTCAGCAACTTGTACATGACGTTGGGCTGGTTCATCAAAGGTAGAAGAAACTACTTCACCATTTACTGAACGTTTCATATCGGTAACTTCTTCAGGTCGTTCATCAATGAGCAATACCATGAGTGTTACTTCGGGGTGATTTTTTTCGATTGAATGAGCGATGGATTGCATCATCATAGTTTTACCCGTGCGCGGTGGTGCAACAAGCAAGGCACGTTGCCCTTTACCAATCGGTGACACCAAATCAATCACACGCCCTGTTTTATCCTTGGCAGTCGCATCTTCAAGCTCCATCACCAAACGCTCATCAGGATATAATGGGGTGAGGTTATCAAACAATACCTTGGTACGGGCAACCGATGGCTCTTCACCATTGATACTATCAACTGTTTTTAATGCAGAATATTTCTCACCACGACGAGGCGTGCGAATTTCACCAGAA
>JALUXZ010000081.1 GCA_027018935.1 Mariprofundaceae bacterium | reverse complement strand
CTGTAACCCTCATGGAAAGGCGAAGTATCGATGAATTAATACTCCAAAAAGACCCACCAGAACCACCTGAGATAAATCTTAATCAATTAAGTTTAGGCTTGGCGTGATTTTCATCGGACAGCAGTGACATGGTAAATCTGGAACCTCATATAGAGGGGTTGGTAATAGTACTTATGGGTCAGATGGAAGTAGTTCTCGAACTGTTGGTAATAGCACTTACAACTCAGATGGAAGTAGCTCAAGACGAGTTGGAAATACGACTTATAACTCAGATGGCTCTTCATCCAGACAGGTTGGGAATACTTTGTATAACTCAGATGGAAGTACCGTTAGAAGGGTTGGCAATAGCACTTATGGGTCTGATGGAACCAATTGTCGTAAAGTTGGTAATTCAACCTATTGCAATTAAACCAAGAAGCTACAGGGAGGGCAGGTTATTCTCGTCCTTCATGTAAGTAGCTATACGAATATAGCAAGGATTGGTATGTACTGTAAATTATGCCAAAATAATAAGAAGCTAATGAATTCACACATAATACCAGAATTTATTTATAAGCCATTATATGATGATAAACATAGGTTTCATGTTCTTTCTACTTATAGCGCAAAAGGCAAGCCTATGGAGCAAAAAGGCATAAGAGAAAAATTACTGTGTACAGATTGCGAACAGCACTTATCAAAATATGAAGGTTATGCCAGAAAGGTACTATTCGGTGGAGTGAATATTGTTGTGCAAAATGACAATGGAGGAATTGTTGTCTCAGAAATTGATTATAAATACTTCAAATTATTCCAACTTTCCATATTATGGAGAGCATCTGTATCAAGCCACAAGATGTTTAAAAATGTCAATCTTGGAAAACATCAACATATGATTAGGCAAATGATCTTATCAGATATTCCAGGTCATCAAGAAGAGTATTGTTGTGTAATGATGGCAATCAAAAGTGGAAGTGATGGCATGGGTACATTCATTGACCAGCCAGAAAAAGGAAGGATTGATAATCATGTGGTTTATAGATTTATTTTCGGTTCAATTGTATGGATATATTTTGTCTCATCACATAAAATACCAAAACTTATAAATGATTTTCTCTTGACAGAAAAAGGAAATATTCGCTTGGCAGTGAAAGATATTAGTGAGCTAGATTGTGTAAAAGGTTTTGCTCAAGACCTCCATCATATGGGGCGTTTCTCTAATGATATTGCCTAACCATTCAAATCGAGAGGGACTCGCTACGCTCGCCCCTTGTATGTTCCCAATATAGGTTTATACCTAAGATGTTCAGGGGAGGCTGTTCTGCCCCTAAGGCACTTATTGTAGCCTGGAAATGAGATCAGCCCCCCGCCCTCATTCGCCTATACCGTGGAGTATCTGAGACTATAAAGTCTGTATTTACAAGGTTGGCACGACGAATAAAATACAGGGTCGGGGAACTTGGACATAAGCATATATATTGGAGGTTATTATGTCTAAAAATACGACACTTCATGTTGGTATTGATGTTGCGTCTAAGAAGTTGGATATGGCGTGTATGCACAACAACAAATGGTTGCAAACTGAGTTCGCTAACAACGCTAAAGGGCATGCTGCGCTCGTCCGTTTCTTGAAGAAACGCAGTAAGCATATCTTGGTCTGTGTCGAGGCCACAGGCATCTATCATTTGGAGCTATCTTTGGCACTGCATGAGGCTTCAAATATTGAGGTCATGGTGATCAATCCGCGTGCAGGAAAAGACTTTGCCAAGGCGATGATGCAACGCAGTAAAACGGATACATCAGATGCGCGTATGTTGGCTGAATATGCTGCGCGAATGGCATTTGTAACATGGAATCCGCCCAAGGCATCGGTTTGGGAATTGCGAGCCATAGCAAGGCGTATGGATGTGTTGAGCCGTCAATCGGTGGCGGAAAAGAACCGTTTGCATTCCTGCTTGAGTGAGTTAATTCAAGCCGATATTGAAGTGAATATTCGACACCTAAAACGTCGGATGGAGCAGATGCAAAAGAAAGCCATGGAACTGATTGAGCATGATGATGTATTACTACAAAAGTTCACTTTGATTACCACCATTATCGGGATTGCAGAAGCCTCTGCTATTCGCATCCTTGGTGAGGTTTTGATGTTGCCTGAAGACATGACTGTCCGCCAATGGGTGGCGCACGCAGGGCTTGACCCAAGGGCTTTTGAATCGGGTAGCAGCATCCAGAAAAGGACCCGAATATCTAAGGTCGGAAACAGTCATTTAAGACACGCGCTTTATATGCCAGCGCAATCGGCATCGATGTATGATGAAGGGGTTAAAAAGTTCCGTGAGCAGCTCGCTTTGCGTGGAAAAACACCCATGCAAGGAGTCATCGCAGTGATGAGAAAAAGGTTACACAGCATTTACGGAGTATTAAAAAACAACACGCCTTATGACTCACGCTTATTTTATCAGAATACTGGAAATTTAGCTTGACGGGGAACAGAGTATCTGATGCAGGGCGTTATACCTTGAAATTGTTTTTCTGAGGTGTTCGGTAAAATCGTGGAAAAAGGGGTCAAGGCTTGTTTCGCGCATTTATGATGTTAAAGTAGCGGTATGGCAAGACCATTACGAATTGAATATGAAGGCGCCGTTTATCATGTAACCTCGCGCGGAAATGCTCGTTCGGATATTTATTTATCTGACGAAGATCGAGAGAGCTTTCTTGATGTTCTGGAGTATGTGGTTGAGCGATTTGGCTGGATTTGTCACGCCTATTGTTTGATGACAAATCATTACCACCTAATGATTGAGACACCGCAGGCGAACTTGAGCAGAGGAATGAGCCTGCTTAATGGCATGTATACACAAAGATTTAACCGTGAG
>JALUXZ010000080.1 GCA_027018935.1 Mariprofundaceae bacterium | reverse complement strand
GAGGGCTCTTTTTGCGCGCTTTTTACAAAGCCTGCTATTCAGCAACCTGAAAGCATGGCTGAACACCAGCCTTCCAGTCTCCTCACGGTTGGCTCTGGAGGCATGAAAAAATGATTTATTCAGGGGCGACTATTTAAAGTTTCCTAAGCAAGTCGTTTTTAGATTTTTCACCGCAGAGAGCACAGAGAACACGAAGAAACTGTGTCGTGCAACCATGCGTAAACCATCTCTACTGTCATCCCGAGCGTAGTCGAGGGATCTTTCAGTGCGTATGTCAAACAAGATTTCTCCGCCACGGTCGAAATAACCCTCTATCCCTTGCTATAGCTGCGCCGAAACAACAAATTTCAATAGAGGGCAGTTTATATGCTGCCCTCTATTGAACCACTGCATCCACACCAAATTAAAATTTGGCCGAAATCATTGCCGTAATCCCATTTTTGAACTTAGGACCTTGTATGCTCACCTTATGTGGTCTGCCATGAACACAAGGACCACACCAGCTTTTTCCTATTTGTTTGGTCAAGCTTGCAACAGCGCCTGACCCACCTTTTGTCAGCCCCTTTTTGGCAAGGTGCGCTACCAAAATCGATGCTAGATATTGGCTACGATCCATACCTTTTAAATGATTGAACTGTTTTATTTGCTCGTTGCTCAAAGAAAAGTTCATGATGGGTACAACTGATGGGTCTTTTTCTACAATAACATCTATTCCAGGAATCGGATCTTCGCCACCTTCTGCGCGCACCAATTGGGGAGAAACCGAAAACATAAGCATGATGACCAATGCCAAAAAGGCGAGTCGGAGCTTGTGATTATATTGCGTCATTACTCTATCCTCCAAATTTAAAGTATAAGAAACCGTATGCTAAAGGATAGAGGGGGGGGGTCAACCTTCCATCTTAGCATCAAATCATAATCAGCAATCAACAAACAAAGCAAAATAGGTGGAGTCATGCAACCATGCGTAAACCATCTCTACTGTCATCCCGAGCGTAGTCGAGGGATCTTTCAGTGCGTATGTCAAACAAGATTTCTCCGCTACAATCGAAATGACAAACTCACCACGAAAAGCATAGAGAATACGAAATGAAAGCATGGATTCCCGTATGCACGGGACTGACGACTTCCCCTTTGCTTCGTTTCTTTGATGGTAAAGAAATGAAGATAAAGCTTTTTGACTCAAGGCTTCCATGCCTCTCAGGGGCAAGCCCGCCCTAAGGGAGGTCTAAATCAACAAATCTTGCTTGAAGCTGTGCCGATAGGCTTTGCAAAGCCCTACCACGATGAGAAACCGATGCTTTTTCTTCGGCACTCGCCGATGCAAAATTCTTGCCCAATTCAGGGCAGAAAAACAAAGGGTCATAACCAAAGCCTGAATCCCCTGTTTCTTGACTAAGGATTTCACCATGCACTATGCCTTCGGCGCTCAAGCCATCTTCTGAATCTGGAAATGCCAAATACAATACACACATAAAATGCGCTTGGCGTTGCTCCTCACCTGCCATTTCTGCTAACAATTTCGCATTATTATCTGCATCGCAAGCATGCTCACCAGCAAATCTCGCTGAATAAATACCCGGCTCACCCTTTAATGCATCCACGCACAAACCCGAATCATCTGCCAATGCAGGCAAATGATTTGCTTTTGCAAAAGCCTCTGCTTTCTTTTTGGCATTGCCTAAAAAGCTATCTGCATCTTCTTCCACATACACAAACACTGTGCTATCTGCGGGAAGCAATGCAATACCCAAACCCGCCAATATCTTTTCAATTTCTTGACGCTTTTTTGCATTGTTGCTCGCAAGCACCAACCGCTTCAACGTGCAACAGCTTCCAATTGATGTTTGGCTAAATCTGCAATGCCTTTATCTGCAAGCGTTTTAAGCATCATAAATTGATCCCAATGCAAGGGTTTATCCTCAGCAGTGGCTTGCACTTCAACCACGCCGCCATCGGGTGTCATAATAAAATTCGCATCCATTTCGGCTTGCGAATCTTCGGAATATTGCAAATCCAACAAGGCTTCACCTGCCACAAACCCACAGCTCACCGCAGCCACTTGCCCATGCACAGGGTCGGATGCTAACAACCCTTCATCCAACAACTTATTCACCGCAATCCGCAATGCGACCCAAGAGCCAGTAATCGCTGCTGTGCGTGTGCCGCCATCAGCTTGCAATACATCACAATCCAAAGAAATCGAACGCGGGCCTAAGGCTTCTAAATCCACCACTGCACGCAATGAGCGCCCAATCAAACGCTGAATTTCTACAGTCCGTCCTGTTTGTTTGCCCCGCGCAGCTTCGCGACCGCCTCTGGTATGGGTTGCACGCGGCAACATGCCATATTCAGCAGTCACCCAGCCTTTTTCAGTGCCGCGTAAAAATGGCGGCTGTTTTTCTTCCACACTGGCAGTACACAAAACGCGTGTATTGCCAAATGAAATCAACGCAGAGCCTTCGGCGTAAGCATTGAATGTGGTGTCAATGGTGATGGGGCGAAGTTCATTCGCTGCACGCTCTTCTCTCATCGTTACTTCCTATTCGGGGTATCTATTATTTATTTTCAAGCCATTGTTTGATTTGCGCTGCACTGCTTGCACCTGCGCGTTTACGCCCATCGCCTGCAATCAATGTGGGCGTACCTGAAATACCCAACTTTCCAGCCAAAGCGATATTTTTATCAATCGGGGTTTGGCAGCTTCCTTTGGCAAGGGTTTTGCCTTCTAGCATCACTTGCAGCATGGCTTCATGCTGGTTTTCACTGCACCAAATAGCTTCGGCTTTGGCTCGCGATGCAGGATGAATGGATTCAAGCGGGAATAAGAATGTATATATCTTCATCCCTTTTGCGCCTTTTAGGCTTGTTTCTAATTTTTTACAAT
>JALUXZ010000079.1 GCA_027018935.1 Mariprofundaceae bacterium | reverse complement strand
GCACACGAATGCCTTTGAGTTCTAATGCTGTGTTAGGTCTGATTAATTTACGTGGGCGGGTAATGACTGAGTTGGATGTGCGTAAGGTAGTGGGGTTGCCCGAGAGAGCTGCTGGTAAATCTTGCCATGTTGCAATTATTGAAACCAGCTCAGGTGAAGATTTTGGTTTAACTGTGGATGATGTGGGTGAAGTAATGCTTTTAGACCCTGAGAGTTATGAACCAACACCGGGTTCACTGGATGCTATTTGGCGACAGGTCAGTGAAGGTGTGTTGAAGTTAGAAGAAGGTGTTTTGGTTTTGGTGAATGTAGATCGCTTCATTGCTCTTACAATACCGAGTACGGAGCAGAGTGCGCCCGAGCAGACAGTATTACATTGAATGACAATGAAATAGGGAGTCTTGTATGACAAAAAAAGCATTGCTTGTAGATGATGCCAAGGTTGTTCGTATTTCATTGGGACGTATTATGAAGTCGCTTGGTTTTGAGGTGTTAGAAGCAGCAAATGGAGCTGTGGCTCAAGAGCAAATGCAGGCGTATGATGATATATCTGTAGTTCTTTTGGATTGGAACATGCCTGTAATGAATGGTTATGACTTTTTGCTGGGATTGCGCTCTGATGCAAAACATATTACAGAGCCTCGTGTAATTATTGTCACGACGGAAACGGGTATGTCATCGATGTTAAAAGCACTGGCAGCAGGTGCAGATGAATACATTATGAAGCCATTTGATAAAGAAATGCTGATGGGTAAGTTGGATATTGTTGGCATAGCGTACGAAAAATGAGTGAATCTATACGTGTATTGATTGTCGATAATGATGTGGTTTTCCGAACCTTTTTGCGCGGCTGTATGAGTGAGATGGAGCATATAGAAGTATTGGATGTGGCTCGTGATGGACGCGAAGCTCTAAAGAAAGTTAAAACACTAAAACCTGATTTGGTAACATTGGATATGGAGATGCCCTTTTTAACGGGTATTGAAGTCTTACAATGCTTACAGGAAGAAGCTCCAGAAGTATGTGTGCTTGTGATTAGTAATGAATCGGAAACAAGTGCTGAACGAACGGTTCAGGCCCTTGAATCTGGGGCTTATGATTTTGTGTTGAAATCGACTTGTTTGGAGAAAAAGCCAAGAGAGGTATTGCAGAATGTCTTAAAAGAAAAAATCCCCTTGGCACGAAGTATTGTAATGGTAAGACAAGGGAGTATGGCGAGAGAAAAAACGCTAAGTATGACGAAAAATATTTCCAGTAATCAAGGCAACGGCCCTGATATTATTGCCATTGGTTCTAGCACAGGAGGACCTGTCGCACTGCATACGGTTTTGAGTATGTTGCCAGCATCTTTTTCTGTGCCGATTGTGGTCACACAGCATATGCCTAAATTATTTCTAATTTCATTGGTTGAACGTTTAGAAAAAAACACTGCTTTAACATGTAAACTAGCTGAAGATGGTATGTTGTTGAAAGCGGGCTGTATTTATGTTGCTCCAGGGGATATTCACATGGAAATTGAACGGATAGGCGCTCAATTACGTGTGCATTTGGTGGATGGTGAGCGGGTGAATCATTGTAAACCTGCGGTGGATGTAACATTTTATTCCCTAGCGGCATTGGCTCCGCTCATTCATACGATGGCTGTTGTTTTGACGGGTATGGGTAATGATGGCGCAGCTGGGGCAAAAGCTTTGGCTGATCATAAATCACATGTTATTGCGCAAGATAAAGCCAGCAGTGTGGTTTGGGGTATGCCCGGTGAAACTGTAAAAATAGGGGCTGCAAGTGAGGTGGTCGCACTTAATGATATTGCAGCCAGCATGATGAAGCGTTGTGGGGTGACAGAATTATGAGTTTACGACCAGAGTTGTTTCGTTATTTGCGAGAATTTTTATTGCGTAAGAGTGGTCTTGTATTGGATGATAGTAAATTATATTTGATTCGTTCACGGGTGCAGACGCTATTACGTAATTTCGAAATTACTGATATGGATACATTGGCACAAGAGATTAGAGGTGATGAAAATGGTAAACTTGCACAGCACTTTTTGGATGCGATGACAACCAATGAAACGTTATTCTTTCGTGATACATACCCATTTGAAGCTTTGAAGACACTGGTGTTTCCTGAGCTAACACATGCTGGCAATGGTCATCAAAGTATAAAGATATGGTCGGCGGCCTCATCCAGAGGGCAAGAGCCGTATTCGATTGCCATGACAGCCTCTGAATCTGTAGCGATGGCAGACAAACGGGTTTCTATTTTAGCGACTGATTTGTCTGGAAGTGCAATTGATTATGCGCGTGAGGCAAAATATTCTCAGATGGAAGTGCAGCGGGGCATGCCAGTCAAACAACTGGTGCGTTTTTTCAACCAGCAAGGTGTAGACTGGTTTGTATGTGATGAATTAAAAAAAATGTTAACATTTCAAACAGGAAATTTGGTGGATGATGGGTTAATCAGCCAGGTGCGCCGATTTGGGCCATTTGATCTTGTGTTTTGCCGAAATGTGTTGATTTATTTTTCACCTGAAGAGCGAAAGAATGTGATTGATCGTTTGGCACGTAGCATGAAAAAAGGTGGCTATTTGTTTACGGGAGCAGCAGAAACACCCGAAGGTCATATTTCAAAATGGGAATGTGTGATGTTTAAGGGTAAACGCCTCTGGAAACTTTTGTAGCTTTCATCTCATGACTGACTTATTCAATAGGGCACCTCCCTAGGGAGGTGCTGATCAACTCAATAAATGATGCCTATACGCCCAAAATCGCCAGCACCTGCGTTAGCCAACTTAGCAATAGCGGGGCTATTGCTTGCGCTTGCTGCCTTGGTGTTGGTGATTTTGAATCGCATATCCACTCATCCAGAGTTAATCAGCACCTCCCTAGATATTATTATTTCTTTTGCTGGGCACTTTGTTTGAA
>JALUXZ010000078.1 GCA_027018935.1 Mariprofundaceae bacterium | reverse complement strand
ATCATGGGTAAATAGGATGGTATATCCAAGGTAAACAACCAACCTTCTTGATTAGCTTCTTTAGCGCGTTGTGCTGCGGCATCACGTGCTGATTCTGGCAAGCCTGCTAAGTCGGCATCATTGTTCACTGTTAATGTAAATGCACGCGTGGCATCGAGCACATGTTGCTCAAAGGTTGTGGTTAATTCAGATAAACGTAGACGAACTTCCTTGAAACGTTGCTTTTCCGTACCAGTTAACTCTGCGCCAGAAAGCCTGAAATCACGGATGCTTTGTGTGAGCAGTTCTTTTTGTTCGTCATGAAGTGAGTCTGATTGATGTTGCTCGATATATTTAAGCCCTGCATATAAAGCCTCATTTTGAGCTAATTCAGTATGCCATTCGGATGTTTTCTGAACGCCTTGTTGATATACCTTGCGCAATTCTTCTGAATCACAAACTGAGTTCAAATGGCTAACAGGCCCCCAAACACGCGATAATTCTTCATCCATTTCTTCAAGTGGAATAATCAATGTGTCCCAACTTGGATTCTCTTGTTTGGTAAGTGTTTGAACACATTCGCGCTGTTTTTGCAGGACATGATCCAAAGCAGGTAATACATGTTTGGGAAGTATTTTATCAAACAAAGGCAGTGGTGCATCAAGGCTAAGCAATAAAGGATTCATGCGCTGAGCTTACGTCCAAAGATAAAAAAGTCATCCTGATGGCTAGAGTGGTTAATGCTAGGCTAGCATCATGGGTGAAAAAGGCGAAAATTTGACAGTAAAAAATAATCTCCCCACCATCAACCCATGAATATGCAATATAACGGACAACTGTTCCACCTATATATAGAAAATATGAGGACTTCTCATTCCTCATATTTATATTGTTAGGCGCATCAAAAGGACTGAACTCTTTAAATGAAAAAAGTTTGTACTAATTGCCATTTTTTAGGAAAACAGCATAAACATCAGCCTCATGATGAAGGAGTACCTTTTTTCTTAAACGACGATGAGAGAAAAAGCATACAAAATGGAAATGTTGAATTTATTTCTGAGGGTTATGCAATTAGGTGTTTAAAGGGAGTCTGGGATCAAAGATTTTATGATAAAGAAATATCTCTATCATCTGTTTTAAATAGTAAGGAAAGGAATAATAAGTGTTTTTTCTACCCCTATGATGAGGGTCTTTCTTTTTCGGCGGCTGAAGAATTACAGAAAAGGCATCAGGATCATGAGCAACTTAGGCGTTCTAATAGATATACAAGAATTGGTTTATGGGTTGCCTCTGGAGCACTGATGATTAACGCAATTATCGGAATTATTAAATTGTGGAGTTGCGCCTAACCAGTCAGTCAAGTTGACGCATACCGCGTCGCTCGTTCCTCACTGTGCAGCATGTGCAACTTACTTCAAAGTTAGACGAAAAATAGTATTATGCACATAGATTGATTCAAAAAATTGAATTCCGGGGACGTGAATTACGGGGACGCAGTACATAATTCAAGGCTTTATCGGTTTTCTTAAAACAACAAAGGCAGGGTGCTTGAAGCCCTGCCAGATGTTTTACGAGGTTCACTTTTCAACGAGTGGTGCAGAGAAATCTATCGGTAATTTTTTACAAATCTGTAATCCAAGTCACAATTCTACAATGTGATGGTTACTGAATGATGAAGGTTATTATAAAATTTCTTTATTGTTCTGCGTATAAAGCTTCTAAAATTGGGCGCGCGCCGGCATCGAGAATCTCATCTGCCAAGGCAATTCCCATGGCTTCGCCGTCTATAGCAAGCCCTTCGATTTCACGGGCAATCACGACTTCGCCATTTACATCACCCACCAGACCTTTCAATAATAATTGCTCACCATCAAGGGTTGCAAATGCCGCGATAGGAACTTGGCAACCACCTTCTAAACGAGCAAGGAATGCACGTTCTGCTTTGGTACGAAGCACTGTTTCAGGGTCATTCATTTGATCCACAAGCGCATTAATCACATCATCATTATCACGGGTTTGAATGCCCAATGTTCCTTGCGCAACGGCAGGTAGCATCAAGTCGGTATCCATAAACTGGTGCATTTTATCTGCCATACCCATACGGCAAACGCCTGCAGCTGCCAAAATGACGGCATCGACTTCTTCACCGAGTTTGGATAAACGCGTTTGGATATTACCGCGAATAGATACGAACTCAAAACTTGGGTATTTGGATTTTAACTGAGCAATACGGCGCAGACTGGATGTGCCAATTCTTGCCCCTTCTGGCAATGAATCCATATCACCACCTGTAATGGTTGCAATGGCATCACGTGGATCTTCACGCTTTGGATGGGCGCGAATAGCGGTACCTGCGGGTAATTCTGTTGGCACATCTTTCATGGAATGCACGGCAATATCAGCACGTCCATCAAGCAGTGCTTCATCAATTTCTTTGGTAAATAAACCTTTGCCACCCACTTGTGCCAATGGAACATCCAAGATTTTGTCGCCCTTGGTTACAATTTTCACCAATTCAGTGGTCACAGTTGGGTCAAGCCTCTGCAATTCAGCTGAAACATATTCAGCTTGCCAAAGAGCTAGGGGTGAACGACGGGTTGCAATACGGATGTGTGTCATAACTTCTCCAAAGAACAGGGTGGCACACCCTAACGAGCATCGCTTTATCTTAAAAGGATATGTGTTGTAGCACATAGAGAAGTTGAACCTTCCGCCATTGAGCTTCATAGTTCCCGCAGTTTTAATTACCTTTATAATAGTTGGAGAATCTTGCATGAAACGCATTCCTGCACAGTCACATCAAGCAGCACAAGCCAATGAGTTGGTCACATGTTTACAAACACGTTTTGTACAAGGGCTGGAAAAACTGACCAATCAGTTGCATGCCAAACAATCCTTTGATGCGGTTGAATGGTTCCGTGATGAAGGTCAATATGGTGGTGGTG
>JALUXZ010000077.1 GCA_027018935.1 Mariprofundaceae bacterium | reverse complement strand
TTGGAGGGATGAGTGGTATTGTAAAAGATGTGCCTCCATTTTGTTTGACTGCGGGTGGTTATCGTCCGGGTTTGGCAGGTTTAAACCTTGTTGGTTTGAAGCGTCAAGGCTTGGACTTGGAGCGTATTCGTATGCTGAAAGAGGTGTATCGTATACTTTTGCAAAGCAACGACAGCTTGGATCAGCGTCTTGCAGAAGCCAAGGTGTTGGCAGAAGGTGATGATTTAGCCGAGCATTTGGTGGCGTTTGTGAGTACATCGAAAAAAGGTCTGACGGTACACCGCAGAGACCAGTCGTAGCCCTTGTTAGGTTTAGAAAATGTCTAAAAAAATTGGGCTTATTGCAGGTTATGGTGAATTTCCGCTTGAATTGACACGGGTATTAAATGCTGAAGGTTTTGACGTGCATGTGGTCGCAGCACGAGAGGAAACTTCGCCTGAAATTGAAAAAATTGCGGCATCGGTTTGTTGGTTACACGTTGGAAAAATCGGCGGCATGATTAAAGCTTTTCAAGCAGCGGGTGTCAGCCAAGTGATTATGGCTGGAAAAGTTCAGAAACTACACTTGTTCCGTAATTTCAGACCAGATTTTGTAGCTGTGAAAGCTTTGTTAAGTCTTTCTGATCGTCGTGATGATTCGATTATGTTAAAAATAACCCAACTTTTATCCGATGCTGGCATTACAGTCTTGTCGCAAGTGAAATATGCAGGTCAAATGATTGCACAAGAAGGTTTGCTGTTTGGCGCAAAGCCATCGAAAGCTCAAATACAAGATATAAACTTTGGCGTTAGCCAAGCCAGTGGTATTGCTGCTTTGGATATTGGACAAACCGTGGTTGTACAAGAAGGCGCGGTATTGGCTGTGGAAGCCATTGAAGGAACAGACGAGGCGATTAAGCGTGGTGGCAGCTTAGGTAATGGTAAGGCCGTCGTGGTGAAGGTAGCCAAGCCAAAACAAGACTTGCGTTTTGATGTGCCAGCTATTGGCCCTGATACCTTGCATACGATGCATGCGGCTGGGTGTAAGGCTTTGGCTGTGGAAGCGGGCTGCACATTGTTGATAGAACGCTCCCAATTAGAAGCCTTGGCGAAGAAATATGGTTTGTGTATTTTTGGGGTTGTAGTTGAGCACCAAGTCTAAAGCCATACATATTTTTATCAGTGCAGGTGAAGTATCAGGTGATATGCATGCCGCAGGTGTTATAACAGCGTTAAAAAAACAACATGAAAACATTAAAGTGAGTGCTATAGCTGGCCCTGCCATGCGTGATGTGGGCTGTGAGGTCTTATCACCCATGGAATCGTTAAATGTGATGGGTATTAGCGATGTTTTAAAGGCATTGCCACGCATAAAGGGTATTGGCAAAGAAATTTGTGCTTGGGCTGAAAAAGAGCAGCCTGATGTGGCTGTTTTGGTGGATTTTCCTGGTTTTAACATGCGTTTGGGCGAAAAGTTGCGTAAGTTGGGTATTCCTGTGCTTTATTATATCGCACCCAAGCTCTGGGCATGGGGACATTGGCGCGTAAAACGTTTACAGCGGGCACAAAATCGTTTGGCGTGTATCTTGCCATTTGAGCCTGAATGGTTTGCCGATAAGGGTATTGATGCCCAATATGTTGGTAATCCAAGTGCTTTGGCATGCCGAGATGGTTGGAGTCAGCGACAATTAAAAGAAAAATTAGGTATGAAAAATGAAACATCATTGTTGGCTTTATTACCAGGAAGTCGGCGTAGTGAGCTTGCAATACACACAGAACTATTGGCGAAAGCTTATTTAAAAATTAAAGAGAATATGCCAGAATTAGAAGCTGTGACATCACGCGCACCAGGCGTTAGCGATGAGCAACTCAAACCACTGCTTGATGCTGGCGTGCAGGTGCTGGATCGTTTGGAAGATGATTATGCCTTGCGTGCAGATGCTGCGATTGCGGTTTCAGGTACCGCAACATTAGAATTGGCATTATGGAATGTGCCCACTGTATTGGTGTATAAAAGTTCAGCATTTACGATCTGGTTGGCACGCAAACTAGTTGGAACAACATGTGCTGGTTTGGCGAATATTTTATTGGATGACAAGCCTGTGATGCCTGAACTTATTCAAGAACAGGCTACTTTAGACGGCATGCTTAAAGAGATATTACCTTTATTAAACAAAGAGCATGCAGCTATGCAGCAAATGGCTTCGTTTGATGTGCTTCGCCAACGTTTGGGGCATAAGAATCCCAGTGAAGCTGTAGCCAATATGGCACTCAATATGGTTTGTGAAGAGTAATAAAGAATTTATTCACGCCCCATACGCATAGCAAAGTCTTCCCTATATACTGAGTTGGCTAAGGCTTCTTCGTATTCAACATGATCATTTTCAATGAGTTGTTGTAAATGTTGATCAAAGGTTTGACTGCCATAAAGGGTACTGCCTTCTTCCATTGATTTAGGAATTTCTCTCCAGCGATTGGTGTCTAAAATAAAATGTCTTATAACAGAATTACAGACCATGATTTCGACTGCAGCAATGCGTCCTTTACCTGATTTTAATGGGATAAGCTTTTGTACAATGATAGCGCGCAAGTTTTCTGACAGACGTTCACGAATGGCATCTTGCTCATCCAAACCAAAGGCAGACATCATACGTTGCATGGTCCCAATTGCTGTTGTTGCATGAACTGTTGCCATAACTAAGTGACCCGTTTCAGATGCCTGTAAAGCCAACTGAATAACTTCGCGATCACGCGCTTCACCAGCCACAATTACATCGGGTGCTTCACGCAGCGCATCGTTGAGCCCTTGAGAATAATTTTCAACGTCACTGCCTAACTGGCGTTGGCATACGGTGCCTTTATGCTCTGTTTTATAATTGAACTCTATAGGATCTTCGATGGTGATAACATGCACAGGTTTATTCATAACCATATGGTTAATCATGGCAGCCATGGTTGTACTTTTTCCCGAGCCTGTGGCTCCAGACATTAAAATCAAACCATTGCGTGTATTGTTGCATAAGTCACGAATAACAGGGGGAAGGTGCAGTGTATCAAAGCTAGGGATTTCTTGAGGGATAATACGAGCTACAATGCCAAAGTTATCATGGGTGCGCATGATATGAACGCGGAAGTGAGCAACATTTTCTAAAGAGTATTGAAAATCTTCACTTTGAATGGATTCAATATCAATATCACGGGGCACTTGTCGTATTAGATGTTGTATCATTTCTTTGACAAGGGAACGCTCTGGAGGTGTAACTTTATCAGGAGAGATTGTTATAACAGAGCCATTGATACGCATGCGAACTCTATCATTTGTACGAATCATTAAATCCGATGCTTTATGTTTGTGTGATGCCAAGAGTAGGTCATCAATCATATGCCACTCAGCCATTATATTTTTAAATCCTCAGAAGAATTGTTGGAAAGTTCATCCATACGACTACTGGCATCGCCATCACTACCTTCAAGCTTGGACATTTTTATTTTCAGACGCAAATCATTGATTGCATCAGCATGTACCAAGGCTTCTTCTTCGCTAATAAAGCCGTCTTTCCATAACTGAAGCAAGCATTGGTCAAAGGTTTGCATTTTATAGTTTTTGCCGTTGGCCATGGATTCTTTGATTTCAGAAATGTTCCATTTTTCAATGAGATCGGCAATGCGTGGGGTGTTAATAAGGATTTCAATAGCAGCTTTACGCCCACCATCAGGTGTTTTGACCAGCCGTTGTGATAAGATAGCTTTCATATTCATGGCTAAGTTTAAGCGTATTTGTGGGTGTACTTCTTCTGGAAAGAAATTTAACACGCGCTCCAAAGCTTGGTTGGCATTATTGGCATGCAGTGTTGCCATGCAAAGATGCCCAGTTTCGGCAAATTCAAGTGCATGTTCCATGGTTTCACGGTCACGAATTTCACCCACAAGGATTACATCAGGAGCCTGTCTTAAGGTGTTTTTTAAGGCGGCTTTAAAACTGACCGTATCTGTACCAACTTCACGTTGCGTGATAACACTTTTTCGATGTTGATGCACAAATTCAATAGGGTCTTCTATGGTAATAATATGACCAGCTTGATTTCGATTTCGATGGTCAATCATGGCGGCAAGGGATGTGGATTTCCCCGAGCCTGTTGCACCCACCATAATAACTAAACCGCGTTTGGACATCACAATTTCTTTGAATACATCAGGCAAGCCAAGTTCATCAATTGAGGGGATTTCTGTGGTTATTTTACGGATAACCATGCCGATATTACCCCGTTGACGAAAGATGTTTACACGGAAACGCCCCATACCCTCATAGGATAAAGCGAGATTCATTTCCATATCGTTAGCAAAAGCCACACGCTGCTTTTCACTCATGGCAGAGTTGGCTAACTGTTCGGTTTGAACGGAATTCAAGGGGGCTTGTTTTAAAGGCATAATAGGGCCGTTAATGCGATATGATGGAGGCATACCTGATGTGATATATAAATCCGAGGCATCTTGTTTCACCATGATCATTAATAATTGGCGAATGGAAAGCTTTTGCGGTTCGTTAGCACTCATAGTGGTTGATCTCCTGAAAAAGTAACTGTGTGGTTCATATTAACCGCCAAAAAGTTTTTTATTTTGAGCTTTTTCTAGTGCAGCTTGCTGGGTTATTTTACGACTCTTAACCAATTGTTGAAGGTTCATGTCCAATGTTTGCATGCCTTCGCGTTGTCCTGTTTGCATGACTGATACCATTTGTGGTACTTTGTTTTCACGAATCAGATTGCGAATGGCAGGTGTGCCTAACATAATTTCATGGGCAGCAACACGACCTGTGCCATCGGCTGTTTTCATCAATGTTTGTGAAATAACAGCACGAAGTGATTCAGATAGCATAGCGCGAACCATTTCTTTTTCAGCCGCAGGGAATACATCAATAATACGGTCAATCGTCTTTGGTGCAGATGAGGTATGCAGTGTTCCGAAAACCATATGACCTGTTTCAGCAGCCGTCAAAGCGAGGCTAATGGTTTCAAGGTCGCGCAGCTCGCCTACCAGAATAACATCGGGATCTTCACGTAAGGAACTTTTTAATGCATTAGCGAATGAGTGGGTATGGGGGCCTTTTTCACGCTGTGAAATCAGAGAGCTTTTTGATTGATGTACAAACTCAATGGGGTCTTCAATGGTAAGGATATGACCCTTTTCATTTTCATTACGGTAATCCATCATGGCGGCAAGTGTGGTGGATTTTCCCGAGCCAGTAGGACCTGTGACCAAGCAAATGCCACGCGGCATCATGGAAATATCTTTGAAAATATCAGGGCATTTTAATTGCTCCAAAGTAAATACTTCAGTGGGAATCACACGAAACACTGCGCTCATACCACGATTTTGTTTGAATACATTCACACGAAAACGGGCGATGTCACCCAGTGCAAAAGAAAAGTCCAACTCCAAATGCTCTTCGAACATTTTCCGTTGGGTATCATTCATAATATCATAAATCATGGCCTGCACGACACGATCTTCTAGTGCTGGCATTTTAATGCGCGTCATATCACCATGAATACGAATCATAGGCGGCTCACCAGAAGCGAGGTGCAAATCGGAGGCACTATTTTTGACGGTAAAGGCTAATAATTCTGAAACATCCATGTTAATACGTCCTGTTAAAAAAAATATGCCTATAGCCTAGGCAGCTATGGCTTGGTGAGCAAGTCTATTGGCATGTCCTTTGTGTGGTGAATCTGACCACTGGAATCAATGACAAGTGCCTGCAAAGGTAGTTTTTCAGCTGTTTTTATACCTTTTTTTCCCAAGACAAATAAAGCAGTGCTCCAAGCATCGGCAAGCGTAGCGGTGGAAGCAATGACCGTAACACTTTGGCTATTGTAACTAGGCCAACCTGTTTGGGGGTTTAGAATATGATGATAACGCTGACCGTGAGCAATAAAATAACGTTCGTAGTCACCCGATGTCACAATACTTACATCCCCATGCAATGATAGCGTGGCGATAATTTTATCTTTGTGACGCGGGTCACGTATGCCGATAAGCCAATTATTTTTTCCATGTTTTCCAATGAGTCGTATATCTCCTCCCGCATTAATCATGGCATGTTGAATACCATGCATTTTGAGAATTTCAATGCCACGGTCAATAGCATAACCTTTAGCGATAGCACCAAAATCTAGTTGGCAGTTGGCTGAATTGCGTAACCATTGATTACCTTGCTGTTGTAGGCAGTTCTTTGTGCCAGGTAAAATTTTTTGGATAGCTGCTTGAGTAGGTGGTGCGAGTGGAGGCTCGGCATTGGAAAACCCCCATAGCTTATTTACTGCGCCAAGCGTAGGGCTAAAAGCAACATGGCTTTGCTGCTCAATATTCACAGCGATTTCAAGCAGGGTGTTGATTTCAGGGGGGAAGGTGAAGGGCGTATGAATAGCAAACTGGTTGAATTTTTTAATGCTATTGGTTTTATTGCCATAGATAGTAAAAATATCTTCAATGCGTTGCATTTCTTCAGCGGCTTTGCGGATAGCAGTCATGGCAATAGCTTTATCAGGATGGATAACAGTAAAACTCACCAGTGTTCCCATCATAAAGCGAGTTTCATGAATATTCTTTGCAGAATGTCCACAAGAGAATAAGAAGCTTGTTATGATGATTAAAAATATCGTATATATACGTGGCATGTGCATAGCTTGGTTGGAATAATAAGTATTTCAAGTTTTGATGGAGGATTTTAAAACTTGCATGGAACTTGCTTGTAACAGCTTGGATACATTTTAAGATAAAAAGGATAAGCCGTGAATAATTTACCTCCTATGCGTTCATTCTTACCTCCCGAGACGGTGGCGATGATTGAGAAATATGGCTCCGACTTACCTGGAGACTTAGCCTTTGATCAAGAAATGACCATTTTATTTAGCGATATGAGAGGGTTTACTGAATTAGCAGAGAAATATGAACCACGTGAAGTTTACGCCACAATCAATGCTAGTTTAGCGATGCAAACGAGAATTATTATGCGTCATGGGGGGAGTATTAATAAATTTCTTGGTGATGGTTTATTGGCGTGTTTCTCAGGACAGAGTAGGGGTGAACAGGCATTGTTATGTGTTCTTGAACTCATTACAAAATTGCAGGAAAAAGAAGAAACGGGTGATAAATTACCCTGCCGAGTTGGCTTTGGTATGCATGATGGGCATGTGTTATTTGGATTGCTTGGTGATGAAATGCGCAAAGAGTTTACGGTAATCGGTGATGTACCCAATACAGCGGCACGTTTGTGTGGTATTGCTCAGCCCTTTCAAGGTCTGATTACAGAAGATTGTTTACGTATTATTCCAAAGGAATTAGCAAAAAAACATTGTAGGTATCTCAATTCTGTTTATTTTAAGGGCAAGAGTGATGGTATGGAGGTGTTTTATATTGATGTGTGATTTTATATTCATAATCAATTGCTTGTAGTGTTTTACCAAACTAAAGGGCACCTCGAAAAACCTCGCCACTTCGCCAAACTTGTGCTTTTCACCCCTATCTGCGTTGAATAAAATGGGCAATAGCGATGCTATGACTCATTTTATTGCGCCTTGCTATGAGCGAAAATCAACGTCGTTTAACTCGTGCGAGGTTTTTCGAGGTGCCCTAAAGATTTAGCATTAGCTCATGTGTTTTGCAGTTGTTTCTGAGGGAGGTGGTGATTAACTCTGAATAAGTGGATATGCAATTTTGGGCGTACAGGCATCATTCATTGAGTTGATCAGCACCTCCTTAGTAGGTTGTACTAAATCAAGCAGACTCTTAGGGTGCGCTTTAAAATATCAAAAACAATACGGTGAATAGTTGGAACACATGAGTGGCTCCATATTCGGTTGAATTGCAAGGAGATGCATGTGAGCGATAGCTTTGGTGCGCGTAAAACCCTGTCTGTAAAGGGTAAAGAATATACTTATTATGATGTAAATGAGGCGGGTAACACCTCACATTTACCATTTTCCATGAAAATTCTTTTGGAAAACATGTTGCGTCGCGAAGATGGCGAAGTTGTGACGCGCGCTGATGTTGAAGCTATCGCGCAGTGGGATGCCAAAGCAGAACCCTCCCAAGAGATTGCTTATATGCCGGCACGTGTGTTGATGCAGGATTTTACAGGTGTGCCTGCGGTCGTTGATTTGGCTGCAATGCGTGATGCTGTTGTCGCATTGGGTGGTGATACTGATAAGATTAACCCTTTGGTGCCTGCTGAATTGGTGATTGATCATTCGGTGCAAGTTGATGCTTTTGGTTCAGATGCCGCATTGGCACAAAACTCCGAACTTGAATTTAAACGTAATAAAGAACGCTATAATTTTTTAAAATGGGGCCAGAATGCCTTTGAAACATTCAAGGCTGTTCCTCCTGATACAGGTATTGTGCATCAGGTAAATTTAGAATACCTAGCACGCACAGTGTTTGTAAACGATGATAATGTGTTATATCCAGATACTTTAGTAGGCACAGATTCACATACCACCATGATTAATGGGCTTGGTGTGCTTGGTTGGGGCGTGGGTGGTATTGAGGCTGAAGCTGCGATGCTTGGTCAGCCTATTTCCATGCTGATTCCGAAAGTAGTTGGTTTTGAGCTTACAGGTAAATTACCAGAAGGTGCAACAGCTACTGACTTGGTATTGATGGTTGTTGAACAATTGCGTGCGCATGGTGTGGTGGGTAAATTTGTTGAGTTTTATGGTTCTGGTTTGGCGCACCTTCCTTTGGCAGATCGCGCAACGATTGCCAATATGGCTCCAGAATACGGTGCAACTTGTGGTATTTTCCCGATTGATGATGAAACATTGAATTACTTACGCCTATCGGGTCGCTCTGAAGAAAATATTGCGATTGTTGAAGCTTATGCCAAAGCACAGGAGATGTTTGGTAGTGATTCCCAAGCGGTATACAGCGAAACATTGGGCTTGGATATGTCCACGGTTGTGCCTTCGTTGGCTGGTCCGAAACGTCCACAAGATCGTATTGCATTGAGTGAATCAAAAACTTCTTTTGAAAAAGATGTGGCGATGATTAAATCCGAGGCCGGCTTGAATACCAAAGCCATCACCACCACCATCAATGGCAAAAAAGTGACCATTGATAATGGAGCAGTGGTGATTGCTGCGATTACATCATGTACCAATACCTCCAACCCATCGGTGATGTTGGGTGCAGGTTTGGTGGCGAAAAAGGCTGCTGTATTAGGTTTAAAATCGGCACCTTGGGTGAAGACATCGCTTGGCCCTGGCTCTATGGTGGTAACAGAATATCTTAAAGGCGCAGGTTTGATGGAGCCGCTCAAAGAGCTTGGTTTTCATGTTGTGGGTTATGGTTGTACGACGTGTATTGGCAATTCAGGGCCCTTGCCTACGGAAGTGTCCAAGGCGATTGCTGAAGGTGATTTGGCAGTAACTGCGGTATTATCTGGTAACCGTAATTTTGAAGGGCGTGTGCATGCTGAAGTGCGTATGAATTATCTAGCATCCCCACCATTGGTGGTGGCTTATGCTATTGCAGGAACAATGAATATTGATTTGTATAACGAGCCGTTGGGGCAGGATCAAAATGGTAATGATGTATTCTTGAAAGACATCTGGCCTACTCAGCTGGAAGTAGCGCAAGCTGTGGCTGGTGTGAGACGTGAAAATTTCACTAAATCATACGAAGATGTGTTTGCAGGTGATAAAAACTGGCAAGATTTGGCAGCACCGACAGGTGATCGTTTTGAATGGGATGATAAGTCCACTTATATTCAAAATCCGCCTTATTTTACGGGCATGACAAAAGAAATTGCTGCTATTTCAGATATTGAAGGGGCGCGGGTTCTGGCTGTGTTGGGTGATTCAGTAACCACGGATCATATCTCACCAGCGGGTGCTATTAAGGCAGGTTCTCCAGCGGGCGTGTATTTGCGTGAGCATGGTGTTGAGCAGAAAGATTTTAATTCCTACGGCTCTCGTCGTGGTAATCATGAGATTATGATGCGTGGCACATTTGCTAATATTCGTTTGCGTAATCGTTTGGCTCCAGGCACAGAAGGCGGTGTAACACTACATCAACCATCGGGCAATAAAATGAGTATTTATGATGCAGCCATGCAATATAAAGCTGAATCGGTGCCTTGCATTATCTTGGCTGGTAAAGAATATGGCTCAGGCTCTAGCCGCGATTGGGCTGCTAAAGGTCCTGCATTGCAAGGTGTGCGTGCTGTGGTTGCGGAATCTTATGAGCGTATTCATCGTTCAAACTTAGTGGGTATGGGTATTCTGCCATTGCAATTTAAAGCTGGAGAGAACCCTGAAAGCCTTGGTTTAACAGGTCAGGAAGTGTTTCATATTTCAGGCGTGAAAGTGGGTGCTACAGAAGTGAGTATTACAGCGGATGATATAACATTCACGGCACAGGTGCGTATTGATACACCAAAAGAGTGGGAATATTATCAGCATGGTGGTATTTTACATTATGTATTAAGGCAGCTTGCAGCATAATAAAGTGAATGGGTAATATGAAAAGGCTCCTGTAAGGGGGCCTTTTTTGTTCTTATTTACCTCTTTAATTGCTAGGTGCTTTGTGAATGTGGTGAATATACTCCTTCTTTGGCACGAATCACGCGTTGACACTGGCACATTGCCCCCTAGCTTGCAGCGGCTTATTGTAACCCCATGCTATAGATACAGATATGAAAGGTGATGCAAGTGACTAAAAAGAATCAAAGCGAAGAACCTATACAAGAAACGGATACGCAGTTAGGTGCGGAAATGGATGAGCTTAAACGCGACATGCGTTCAGCTAAAATAACCAATTGGTTTGAAAAAAATCAACAGCAATTGATTGCGGGTGTAGTGATCGTATTGGTAGCGATGGCTGGAGCTGGGTTGTGGTCGGAAAAACAGAAGACCTATAAAGAATCCGCCGCCATGATGTATTTTCAAGCCTTGTCGGTTATTGATGATAGCCAGCGTCAGGCTTTGTTAGAAGCGGTTGTGAAAGATTATGCAGATACTGGTTATGCTATTTTGGCACATGTTCGTTTAGCCCCTTTGACTGACACTGAGGAGAATCTTCGTGCGGTGATTGAGAATGACGATGCTACACCAGAATTTCGTTGGCAAGCCCGTTTGGATCTGGCTGAGTTTTTTATCGCACAGGGTAAAGTAGATGCAAGCAAGTCGTTGTTAGAAGCCACGGTAGGTGAGCAGTTTCAGCAGCTTCGTTATGCTTTGTTGGCTGGTATATCTACAGGTGAAACACAGAAAGAATATTTGCAAAAAGCATTGGATGCCATTTCCAATGATGCTGTATTAAAAGCTGAGATTGAATCAAAATTGGCAAAGGCGGGTTCATAACTGATGGATAAGTCCAAATATTCGTCATATATAATACGTTTTGCAGCATGTGTGTTTGTAGCGGCTAGTTTATCATCTTGTTCTTGGTGGGCAGGAGAAAAGGTGGCTGACTTAAACACAATGGCTGCTAATGAAACGATTGAAGTTATTTGGGCTACCGATGTGGACGGTCGTAAACCAGCGGATCCTTTGGCTTATGGGCAAGTTGCCCTAACAGGGCAGGGTGAGGCAGCGCGATTGGTGATTGGCGGGCGAGATAGTCGTGCTCATGTGTATGACTTGTCGGGCAGTGAGTTATACCGTGTGGCTTTGGCTGAAGCCTCTGATTCTGGTGCGGCAACATTAGCTTCAGGCTTGGTTGTATTGAGTGATACCAACGCTCAATTGTATGCGGTTGACGCGCAGCGTGGTGAGATTGCTTGGCAATTTTCATTGTCATCACCAGTTACAGGTATGCCGCAGCCGATTGAGCAAGATATTTTACTTCAATGTACAGACAATCGGATTTATCGTATTGATACACATGGTAAAAAGTTATGGAGTTTTTCTGGGCAAGCCGGTGGTTTGGGCTTATATTTAAACACCTCACCGCTGGTTCATAATGGTCGTATTTATGCCCTATTGACGACGGGTGATGCTGTAGCTTTGGATGCCAAGACAGGCGATTTAATTTGGCGCAAACAATTGTTATTGAATACAGATGCTGCACATTTGTCAGATTTAAAGGCTCCACAAGCTATGCCTGTTTGGATGCCAGAATTGACGTGGGATGGTAATACTGCTAAAAATTTAGTGTTATTTTCTTTTTATCAAGGCGAGACGTTTGCCTTGGATGCTACAGATGGTGCGACCTTATTATCACATACCATTTCTTTGAAGTCAGCCCCCTTGGTGAAAGGCGAGCGTTTATATACTGCTGATTCACATGGTCTATCGCAGGCTATCGAACGAAGCACGGGTGTTGTGTTTTGGCAGCAGCAATTATCAAGTGCTGAGCTGGTTGGTCCTGTGATGTGGCATGATTCTCTTTGGTTGGCTGATTCCCAAGGCTCTGTGTTCCGTTTGGATCAAGCAGGGCATGTGCAGGCCACAATCGAGCTTCCAGGCTCTATTGATCGTGCGCCAATCGTAATTTCAAATGGTGTGCTGGTGCATACAAGCTTGGGTGGCTTGTATCTATTACGTTAACCCTTAGGTGTTAAAATATGTCTGAAAGGCTGCCTGTTATCGCCATTGTTGGTCGTCCCAATGTTGGTAAATCAACTTTATTTAATCGTATTGTTGGCAAACGTAAGGCTATTGTTGGTGATCGACCAGGTGTGACGGTGGATCGCCTTGAAGTTGCCTGTATGCTGGGTGATAGCTCGGTGGTGCTTGTTGATACAGGTGGTATTGGCGAAGATGCGCACAATACGATGCAGCCAGCGATTGATAGTCAGGTAGAAGCAGCTTTGGATATTGCTGATTTGGTTGTTTTTGCTGTCGATGCTCAAGCAGGACCAACTCCTGTAGATGTTGGTATTGCGGATAAGTTACGGCGAGCATCATTGGATGTTATTCTGGTGGTGAATAAAGCTGAAAATCCAGATGCTGAAATGGATTTTTTCTCATTGGGTTTGGGTGAGCCATATGCCGTATCGGCGATGCATGGTCATGGTGTGCGAGATATGCTTGCCCATCTAGAATCTGTATTGCCAGATTTTGGTGTAATTTCTGAGAATGATGTTGAACCATTGGCGCGTATTGCCGTGATTGGTCGCCCGAATGTGGGTAAATCAACCTTGATCAATGCTTGGTTGGGTTATGATCGTATGGTGGTAAGTCCGATTGCTGGAACCACACGTGATGCCATTGATATGGATATGCCTTATGGTGCATTTGATAGCAATGATGTGGTGCGCTTGGTGGATACGGCAGGGCAGCGAAAACATGGCCGAATTTCAGATGTGATTGAATTTGTAGCGCGTGTAAAAGCTGTGCAAGCCTTTCGTCGTGCCGACACTGCGGTGATGGTTTTGGACGGTTCAGAGGGCATCGTTGAGCAGGATATGCGTTTGATGAGCTTAGCCCATGAAGAAGGTTGTGCCTTGGTTGTAGTAGTCAATAAGCTAGATTTATTGGATGATGCAGAGTGGAAACATTATGCTGAGCGTTTGAACTATCGCATGCGCGGTTTGGCAGATGTGCCTGTTTTTCGCATGAGTGCTAAAAAAGCCAAGGGTACAAAAGCCTTGTTAAAAGAAGCTGTTGCAGCTTCGAAACGCAATGCGTTTACGGTAGGGACAGGTGAGTTAAACCGTTGGATGAATGAAGCTCAAGATCAGCAACGTGCACCCAGTGATCATGGCAAGACAATTGTACGCTTAAAATATATTTCACAGGTGGGCAGCACACCGCCACGTTTAAAAGTTTTTTGCAACCGTCCAGGTAGTATTAAAGCATCCTATTTACGTTATTTGGAACAGTCATTTCGTAAGCGTTTTAGACTTCCTGGTGTGCCTATTCGTTTTATTTTTACCTCCAGTGATAATCCCTATGTAGGTTCGGATGCGATTCAGAAAAAAGAAGAAAATCCGTATGCTTCCAAGCGCGGCAAAACAAAGCGTGCGAAGCCTAACAAGCGTTAATCATGCATAGCTTTGAAGAAACACGGGTATTGGCGTGTTCAGCATCGGCGATGTTTGATGTTGTGATGGATATTGAAGCATACCCTGATTTTTTACCTTGGGTGGCAGGGGCTCGTATTTTGAGTGACCAGCAGGGTGAACTTACGGCTGAATTGGTGGCAGACTTTGCGGGTTTAAAACAAAGCTTTACCACCGTGGATCGCTATGTTGCCAATGAGTGCATTGAAGTGCGTTTACTCGATGGCCCATTTCGTTTTTTGGAAAGCTTTTGGAGCTTTGAGCAGTTAAGTGATGTTTCTTGTAAGGTGCATTTTTCAATTGAATTTGATTTTAAAAGTGCCTTATTGGGTGTTGTTGCAACGCCTATTTTTACAACCGCATGCAAATCTATGGTACATGCTTTTGAGAAACGTGCCTGTGAGGTGGTTCAATGAAAGTAAGTGTGATTTATGCGCTGCCCCAAGAACAATATTTAGAAGAATTGGATGTTGCCGATGCGATTACAGTCGAAGAGGCAATTAAAATGAGTCATGTGCAGGAACACTTTCCAGAGATTGATTTATCTGTTCATAAAGTGGGTGTGTTTGCCAAGCTTGCCAAGCTTAATCAAATTTTACGAGATGGAGATCGGGTAGAAATTTATCGTTCGTTACCACGCAAGCCGCGTGATGCCCATGCTGTTGATGATAAAAAAGCTCGGATTCGTGCTAAAAAAGAGAAACGTACCGAGGCTGTAAAATAAAAGTTCTGTTTTTTCATAATATTTTCATCTTTGTACCTTCAATATATGCCTTCCATGATGGATGCGAATGATGACATTGAATAAAAAGGAGTTTGATTTGAAAATTTTCCAACCGCTTATCGGAATAACGATGATGTTGATGCTGTCAATGACAGCACAGGCGATGCCAAATAGTTTTGCAGATTTGGTTGTCCAGCAGCGTGATGCTGTGGTAAATATTAGCACGACAAAGATGATGAAAATGCAGCCCCGTTTACCGCAAGGGCTGGATAAAAATTCACCTTTTAATCAGTTTTTTCATGACTTCTTTGGTCAAATGCCTGAGCAGGAACGTCATGCTTTGGGCACAGGTTTTATTCTTTCGACTAAGGGCTATGTGGTAACCAACAATCATGTGATTGATGGAGCCGATGAGATTATTGTCAAGACCAGCGATGGAAAAGAGTTTGAAGCTGAATTGATTGGTAGTGATGCCAAGTTAGATGTGGCTTTACTTAAAATAAAGGCCAAAGGCTTGAAAGCGGTAAAATTAGCGGATTCTGATAAATTGCGCGTGGGTGATTGGGTGGTTGCGATTGGTAATCCTTTTGGTTTGGAGCAAACAGTGACAGCGGGTATTGTCTCAGCACGTGGACGCGTGATTGGTTCAGGCCCTTATGATGATTTTATTCAAACAGATGCGGCGATTAACCCTGGTAATTCGGGCGGACCATTGTTTAATACCAAGGGTGAAGTTGTAGGTATTAATACTGCAATCTATTCGCGCAGTGGTGGTAATAATGGTATTGGTTTTGCTATTCCTATCAACCTAGTGCATTCCGTTTTCGATGAATTGCGGACAACAGGGCGTGTGCAGCGAGCTAGATTGGGTGTCATGATTCGTGATGTCGATGAAGAAAGTATGAAAGCCTTGGGATTAAAAAGTAAAAGTGGTGCGTTGGTACCACAAGTGCAATCTGGTTCAGCAGCAGACAACGCTGGTATTCAAGCAGGTGATGTGATTATGTCCATTGATGGGCATAAGATTAAGAATGCACACGATTTGCCCATTCGGATTGCACGCCATCATCCTGGTGATAAGGTGATTGTAGGTTTGGTTCGTGATGGTAAACATCTGAAGATTCCTGTGGTTGTTGAAAAAATGGATGGTGATGTTTCTGTCAGTGTTGCGGGCAAGAAAGGCAAGGCGACACTGGGTTTGGCGTTGGCTAAACTGGATAAAGATACACGCAAGACGCTAAATGTACGCGTGAAACATGGGCTTGTGGTG
>JALUXZ010000076.1 GCA_027018935.1 Mariprofundaceae bacterium | reverse complement strand
CAGTATTTGAATGTTTCCAATGCGCTTTATTCGGTTGATAAAGCCTATCAGGGCGATGCCGCCAAGCTTGCGGGCAAGGATTTAGGCCAGTTGATCACGATGATGGCAGAGGTTGGAGGGCTTGGTCCTATAGCTAAAGCTGCCGGGAAGACTGCAACAGGAGCGAGAGCATCTGCCATTGCTTCCAAGACGCGTGATTTGATTGCGGGCGGGAAGAAGGCGGAGGTGGCGAAGGCTGGTCATGTGAAGCCGGAGGGAAATTATTCCCTGCCTGATGATCCGGCAAATACATACAGGGCTCCGAGCGACAACAAACTGCGTGCAGACAAGGATCACCCAAATCGGACGGGAACTATTGCCAGAAACCCTGATGTACTGAAAGGATCGAAGAACTATAAAGTTAGTCAAACGATGACGGCCAAGGAACTGAATCAGGCTATGAAAGAAAGAGGGGAAACTCCGGCATGGCGAGATAGCAAAGGGAATGTTGTTCAACTTGGAACGCTGAAGCCAGGCGCGAAGATTGAAATGATTGTGAATGAAGGGCAGGCAAAGAAGATTAGTGAAGGAGATTTAAATGCAATTGGAGAATGGGCTAGTGAAGTTAAATTGCCAAATAATATCCAATCTGCCAGAGACGCTGCGAGTGTGAAGCGTGCATGGAAGGATGATAGCAAGGGTCAGAAATTGTATAAAATCGTGCTTAAGGTGAAGAAAGGGAGCAAGGGAATTGAGACTAATCGAGGAGTAGCTGGGGCGGTGAAGGATGAAGGTATTAACCGGAAACTTCCAGGAGGAGTTATTCAACACCAATTTAAAAACAAGATACAGGCCGCAGATTCTTTAGAATTGGTTGGCAATCCTATCCCATTGAGGTGATTGGAATGATGAAGGAAATATATAAAATAACAGAAGATGGAGAGCGGATATCTTCGAAGTGGTTCGATGATCAATATGCGAAAGGAATCTTCCCTAAAAAAAAGATTGTCGGGGCGCAATGGGAGAATAATGGGAAGCTTGTTACGAAATGTTATAAGCAGGCATCGCCTCCTGAGTTTCTCCCAGATAAAACAGGTGTAATTTTTATCGAGAGAGATGGAGAACGGAAGGGTGGAGAATTGGTTTTTTTTGAGCCTGATGGCCGTGAGCGATTTCGAGTTTCACCCACAGTTGGGTTGGAAGGCTCGGAACCCAATAATGCTTCATTCTATTATGTTGAATGTAATCACAAAGATAGAATTTGTTATGTCTACCTTAACGATGGCAACAGCGATTATCGCGCCAGATTGAATATTGAAACGGGCAAATTGACGGATTTCGAAAAAACCAGAGTGTAGAAAAAATTACGGTGACAGTTTACTAAATGCACTAATTAAGTTGGTTTCTGTGATGCATGACTCTACCTATTTTGCTTTGTTTACTAATCCTGTTTATGTTTGTCTTTGATAAAATAATGACTGATGAGGGAGAGTTAAGTGTATTTAGTAAACTGTCACCGTAATTAACCGTAATTATCACCACGATATTGCAATGCCTCCGCAATATGAGCGCTAGAAACAGCATCCTGCCCTGCCAAATCTGCAATACTACGCGCCACTTTAAGAATCCTATGATATGCCCGTGCAGATAAAGAAAAGCGCGTCATGGCTGTATCCAAAAGCTTGGCTCCTTCTGCATCAGGCTTGGTAAATCTCTCCAATGCTGTGGGTTGTAACCTTGCATTGACCACACCTTGCCTTTGATATTGGCGCTCCCGCGCAGTTTGCACGCGCGCAGCAACAGCTTGTGATGATTCACCTTGCGCCATACCCATCAATTCTTCTTTATCCACTGGCGGTACATGGATACGCAAATCAAACCTATCCAGTAAAGGACCAGAAATTCTATCTTGATAACGCCGGACTTGCAGGTCTGTACAGCGGCATGGATGGCTTGGATGCCCCAAATAACCACACGGGCAAGGGTTCATCGCCGCCAAAAGCTGAAATGTTGCAGGAAAGGATAAGGTATCTGCCGCTCTGGCAATACAGACCTCACCATTTTCCAAAGGTTGCCGCAATACTTCCAATACCTGTCTTTTGTACTCGTACTGGGAATATCCAATATAGGACGAAAGTTCCAATAATGCCTACAGAATGATTCAATATTGCTTAAAATGAGCATTTAGTCGCCTCCTGTTGAAGGATAGTCCAAGAATTCAAAGTAAGGTCAAGAAAATAGAATCTACATTGCAATTTTTGATAAATATTCTTTGATTCTATTCCTTGCTAAGCCACAACAATGAGTATTACTCATTTCATGAGTCACCCTTTTTATACTTTATAAGTATATTTATGTGATAAATGTCACAGACAAACGTTCTCCTATCACCATCATGCACCCTCAGCATAGGGGTATGTGAGGAGGATACGTGAGAGGGAACTTGCGGATTTTTACCTGCTTGTTATGGAGTTTCTTTTATGGAACACAGGCATTTGCAACAAATAATACTAATCAATCATGTGTAAAGCTTCATCAAGTAGATGTCGCTGATAGTGAGCTTTTGTCAAAAGCTGAGCAGGACAATCTTTTTCAGCCTTATCTTGGTCAGTGTATTGATGGGAAATTATTAAAGGCATTGATATCCGATGTTTCGGCTTTTTATATGGATAGAGGCGATATTACAACACGGGCTTATTTGAAATCACAGAACATCCAAGATGGTGTGATTCGTATCAGTGTGATGAAAGGTTTTGTAGAAGATATTGTAGATGCAGATAGTCACGCATCCAATGCATCAATTGCAACAGCCTTTGCTTTTCAGCAAGGCAAAATATTAAACCTAAGAGATATAGAAACGGCATTGGAGATGGTGAACAGACCCAGCTCTGTTCAGGCTAGCTTTGCAATTAAGCCTGGAGCTAAACCTGGTGCAAGCGTTGTTGAAGTCAAAGCTACGCAT
>JALUXZ010000075.1 GCA_027018935.1 Mariprofundaceae bacterium | reverse complement strand
GCTGTGTTAAATATCAATTCTCAGCACGAAAAACTGTTGCAGTTAATGGGAAAACGGTATCTCAGACTTTATTCCTGAAACCAAAATAAAAGGTGCGGAATGTCGGATGGAGGATAATATGAAAGGAATAAAATATGGGGCTAGCATCTTGATCGTGTTGGTATTGGCAGCCTGCTCAAAAGACCCTGTTAGCGAACTTGCTACAGGCCGCTGGTCGTCAGTAGATAGGCAAAGCATTGTGTTGATTGATTTACCAAAAGGTATTTTCAATATCTATCAGGTAAGCGGAATGGGGCCTTTGCCCGTGGTGATTGCAGAAAACCTGAAAGTGGAAAAAGAGCAGGAAAACCCACATCAAGCAATTATTTCCTACGATTTCGGTGGAAATAAGCAAAAGACGATTATTCGCGTCAATTGGAAAGCTGACAATAAGTTCAACCTTTCCATTGTGAATTTTCTGACGGGCGCAGAACAGCAGCTTAATTTTGTGTCTGAAAAGGCAACAATGGAGATGTAACTTTTATCCCCTGCTGCGTGTGCAGCGGGGGATTTTATAGCACAATAGGGAGCTTTGATTGCCCCATACCAATGACGGTCAGTTATTTACCTGAGGATATTTCCGCGACAATACAAATAACCTTGTTTGTACCAATATCCAAACCCACAATAATGCTTTTTTCCTGCATAGCAAACCTCCCTTGCAATATTTGCAAGAGAGGATAACAAGTCTAGCGACATTTTAGGTCGCAAAAAAAATCATACTCATAGTAAACTGGTAATTCAACCATTTAGGTAGATTTTTACCTACTTTTTTCTCGGTAATTACTAATAAAGCTCTCCACTTTTCTTGCTCCATATTTTATTT
Source organism: Mariprofundaceae bacterium (assembly GCA_027018935.1). Taxonomy (GTDB): domain Bacteria; phylum Pseudomonadota; class Zetaproteobacteria; order Mariprofundales; family Mariprofundaceae. The sequence goes on along the minus strand of JALUXZ010000075.1, from coordinate 15,452 downwards.
CTTCCACAATAATTTCTTCTGGTATTTCTAATTTATATGCAATGATTAAATATGTACTACCTTGTCGATTAATACTTTTTTGTAAAGGCTCAGCCAAGCTTCTAGCAAGTTTCTCATTGTCAAAAGACTCAGGGAATACTTTAATCTCTAAGTTATAATTTCCATCTTGTAACTTATTCATAAAAAGATAAACACCCCACCCGTTATACTCCTTATGATAATATTTCTCCCATGAATTATTGTGGACATAAAATTTGTTTTTTTTGAGGTCTACTTCTAGGTCTTCATTCATTTCTTCTTTAGCTCTCTCAACATAGTATTCAAAACTACTAATTTGAAAAAGATGGTCAAAAAATACCTGATGCCTTTTATATACGCATAAGGTCTTATTTTCTTCTGCATCTAAAAGACTCTTAACTGTAAATTTTTTACAATGGTTTTTAAGCTCTGTTAAAAAAACGCGATGTTCATTAGCAATTTTCGATAATAAAGCACGGGGTTGTTTGAAAAAGCTATTTTCTATATAGTCCCCTGTGATATGCTCCTTATATGAACGTAAGATAACCTCTATTTCTCTAGTCAATATATTCCGATCCAAGAGCGCTTCAATTGCAGTTTCCAACCAGTCATAATTTAGATTAACCCAATGGACTTGATCTTTAGCCTCGTTGCCATACATATCCATAAAAATAAATAATTGATCAAAATCTTTGTACTCACCACCTAGATACTGAAAATAATCCCCAGTTTGCTCATTACCCTCACTACTGCCAGTTTTGTTTTCAACGAAAATCGCAACTTTATTTACTGAATCAATAATGGCTATATCAACCTTTCGCTTGCTTGCCTTCCCTATTGGCAACTCAGTAAAAAGTATAGCCCCATTGAAGCTATGTAGTTCCAAATCTGACGGCATCCATGTATCTAAAAAGCTATTACTTTCAATTGAACTATCGGCTGCTTTAAAAGCCTCTCTTAATAAAGCCTTAAAAAAATAGTCATTTTGCATATGACCTTCATTAGGATCGAATAACCAAGCGAGCATCTTTGAATGTCTCGTCTCACCTGGTTCTAATACATCAAAAATATTCCTTGTTTTACCCCAGTCCATTGCCATTTGCACATCGGTATCAAGTAAGAATTTGTTCAGTTTCTTAATCATTAATCATCTCCCAACCTCTTGAGGTTGTTCCTGCATTCAAGTCCCAAGCGCAATTTTCGCAAGACTATAAAAATGTTGAAAGTATTTTATAAGGTATTGCTTTCTTTTATCCGTCATTGGTTGTCGCTACATGCGTTAATCTGTTTGGGATTAGACTATGAGTGCTACATTCAATAGCAAGGATTACGATATGAACTATGATGAAATGATAAAACGAAGACAGGATTTTCAGGCTTTATCCATTTGCCAAACAGAAAAGATATGTGCCTTAAATGAGAAATTAAAGAAGTTCGAGGAAAATATTGCTCGTTCAGCTATCGAAGTTGATAAGATCTTACGCGCACAGGTTGAAGACCCGAACGATTTGCTGATTGATTACGATATTATTTGTGAACTCTCCTTTCCCATGCAGCCGCAACCCAAACAAATATCATCATTCCGAAGCTGGCCTTGTATCAGCATTACAGGTTCAGATTGGACTGAAAAACTAAAAGGCATCAGCACAACAGGAAGCAAGCTCAATGATGGCATCAATTACAATTCATTTTTGGGGCATGATGGTCAGATTGGGGAGTTGGAGCATTGCTGGTTATTTCATATATTGTATGCTGAATTCTGTATGAGGTGGGAAAATATTTGTTGTATCTCTGCTATTTGGAGCGATTTAGAAGTCGTGCACCATTATTGCTCTGAATTATAGGCGATCCATATATGTCACCTGAACTTCCGAACAATTTTAATGGCGATTGCCCTTTGTAATAGGAGTGTATTATGTGTGGTTACTGCATTGAAGGTGTAATGCTTGATTTTATCGAGCACGAAAAGGCATCTGTAAAAAAGGGGACGCTTCCCTTTTTCTCACTCCATCTCGAAGAGTTATTGTAAAACATATATTCAGGCTCATTTCAATCAATTAAAGGGTAACGTCCCCTTTTTCACTAAGGGAGCCATGCATGAGTAGTGAAGAAATCGATAGATTAGAAAATTTAATAAGCTCTAAAGGGTACCTCGAAACTTCGCCAAACTTGTGCTTTTCACCCCTAGCTGCGTTGAATAAAATGGACAATAGCGATGCTATGACCCATTTTATTGCGCCTTGCTATGAACGAAAATCAGCATCGTTTGACTCGTGCGAAGTTTTTCGAGGTGCTCTATAGTGAATCATGAATTGAGTTGTCTGGTCGTCATCCTCGCGAATGCGGGGAACCATGCTTTTCAATATACCGGTCTTCATGGATGCCCGATAAAAGAATTCGAGCATGACGGTAATTCAAAACCTGAAATACTATATATCGAGGTAATTTTGGATGAAAGTTGCCTAAAGTGTTTGTACAGTTGCATAGAATCTATTGATTGCTATAATTACACCAATTGAGGTGATTGTATGATTCGAGAAGTATCAGCAATGACAGTACGTAATAATTTGGGTGAGTTACTGAATGAAGTTACCTATCGACATGATTCAATTGTCATTCAAAAAAGTGGTAAATCTGTGGCTGCTATTGTTGACATGGCTCTGTTTGAAAAAATTCGTTTGATGCAAAATGAATTTGATGATTTGTCCAGTAAGCTGGCGAGTAAGGCTAAGGGTGTAGAGCCTGATGTGCTAGACGGTGAACTTCAGGAGGCTGTGAAAGCTGCTCGCTTGTCTGTATGAAGGTTGTTTTAGATACCAATATCTTTTTATCAGGCTTGATGTTGCCTGAAAGCCAACCTGGCAAAATACTATCGGCATGGCGAAGCTCCGCCTTTGAGCTTGTTTTGAGTGAACCTATGCTGACTGAAATCACGCGGGTTTTAGCTTATCCCAAAATTCGTAAGCGTATCGGCTGGTCTGATGAAGAGATTGATCATTATATTTTATTGCTTCGATTTAAGGCTGAGATTGTAAATATTGATGGTGTTGATGCCGTTGTCCCTCGTGATGCCGATGATGCGCCAGTCTTGGCTGCATTGATTGCTTCTCATGCAGATTGCTTGGTCAGTGGCGATCAGGATTTATTAAGCTTAAAAGAAGACTATGCGATTGAGACTGTGGCTGAGTTTGTTCTGAGGCTTTAAACTTCATCACCTTTACGTATCTGGGCATGTTGAATCCTAGCAGGCTGTTTACGGCACCTGTTAACAGGTGCTATAGTAGTGGCATTTAAGGTGGTGTGTTATGAATGTGAAATTCTCTGAAGATATTGTTCCTTTATCGTCTGTTAAAGTAAATCCTGGAAAGCTGGTGAATCAGGTGGTCAAAACACATCGTCCTGTATTGTTGACGAGTCGTGGTAAAGGTGTGGCTGTGGTTCAGTCTTTGGAAGATTATGAGAAAGGTGTCGATGAATGTGAGTTTATGCGGGCTGTGGTACAAGGTGTGACTGAAATTGATGAAGGTAAGGCTATTGCTTTAGAAGAAGTGAAAAATAAGCTGGGCTTGTAGCATTATGCAGATTCAATTTTCTCCATCGGCATTGAGAGATTTGGAAGGGCTACTGGATTATTATGATAGCCAAGGTGTAGTGGGTACAGGTAAAACCATTGCAAATGAATTAATTAGCGCTACAGAGGCTTTAGCTGATTACCCTGAAATGGGACGTATTGTGCCTGAATTTAACACGGCATCTTTAAGAGAGTTGATTAGAAATCCTTATAGGGTTGTTTATCGTCTCGATGCCGAATATGTTTCTATCATTAGAGTTTGGCGTAGTGAGCGGTTATTACAGCTGAATGATAGTGACACAAAATAAAGTGGTTACAGCCGCAATTGTATGATTCACCAAGCATCAGACATAGCGACACAAAATGTCTTAGCTTAGTATATGCTTGCAGCTATGAAAAAAGATAAATCTATCCACTTATCCAAATCTCATTTTATTGCAGGACTACAATGCCCTAAGCGCTTATATTTAAGCGTTTATCCACCTGAAATACTAGGAAATGATAATGCTGTTGGGGAAAACCTTCCTATCATCAATGGTTATGCTGTTGGGGATATGGCATGTAAGCTTTATCCTGGTGTGATGGTTGAATATGATGCTGGCTTATCTGCCGCCCTCAAAACTACTGCTGATTTGATAGCTGATGAAAGAGTTACGCGTATCCATGAAGCCACATTTAACTTTGACAACATCTTAGTACGTGTGGATTTATTAGAACGCACAAAAACAGGTTGGATATTAACCGAAGTGAAAGCCGCCACATCTGTAAAAGAATATTATCTGAATGATACGGCTGTTCAGGCTTGGGTATTGCAAGGTTGTGGTTTAAAGCTTGATGCTGTGCGTTTGATGCATGTGAATAATCAGTTTGTTTATCAGGGAGATGAAAATTATGAAGGGCTTTTGCATGCTGAAGATATAACACAGCGCATAGAGTCCCGTATTCAGGGCATTAAGGCACAAAAAGATGCGTTTATGAAAATGCTATCAGGTGATGAGCCAGATATTGCTATGGGCGGACAATGTTATTCACCCTTTGAGTGTGATTTTTGTAGCTATTGCCAACCCAATGATTTGCCTGAATACCCAGTATCGATTCTTCCGCGCAATAATGAGAAAAATAGACAAGCATGGCATGATGCTGGTTACGAGGATGTACGAGATATTCCTGATGGCGTATTGGAGAATCCTAACCATCAACGCGTATGGCGAGTGACATGCTCTGGCAAAGAAGAAGTTGATATTGATGAGGCTTCAGCATTAAAAGATTTGCCATGGCCTCGCTATTATATTGATTTTGAGACTATCGGACTTGCTGTGCCACAGTGGAAAGGTGTTCGTCCTTATGTGCAAATACCCTTTCAATGGTCATGTCATATCCACCATGAAGATGGTCGCATGGAGCATGTAGAGTTTTTGGATGTGACGGGAAATGATCCACGTAGGGCATGTGCTGAAAGTTTGGTTCAGCATATTGGCTGCGAAGGTGTATTGATTGCTTACAATGCAGGATTTGAAAAAGGTGTGATTAGAGGGCTTGCAGAGATGCACCCTGATTTATCTGAATCATTACTTGAAATGAATGAGCGCTTCTTTGATTTATTGCCTCTTGCCAGAAAGGCTTACTATCACCCATCCCAAATGGGTTCATGGTCAATCAAGGCTGTATTGCCTGCTTTGGTTCCTGAACTGAATTATAAAAATTTGGATGGCGTGCAAGATGGTGGCGGTGCGCAGCTTGCTTGGATTGAAGCAGCCAGTTCTGATGAAATGAAACGGAGAAATATTGCCAATCAGCTTTTGGCATATTGCAAACTTGATACGTTGGCGATGGTAAAGATTGTGGATGCACTTTTGGGAAGGGTTAAGCATGGTTAAGAAAATAGAAAAAGTCGGTGTAATTCATCCTAAAGACATCAAAGTTCGCAAAAAGAGTCCGCCGCCAACACAGGTTCAGAAATCACCCAAAGATTATGATCGAAAAAGCATGAAAGAAGAAGAAACACGTAAGGAGGTTGATGATGAGTGATACACTCATGCGCCAATGGCAAATGCTTCGCTTGATTCCCCGTCACCCGTCTAAAGTTTCAACAACTCAGATTATTCATAGTCTTGCGGATGCTGGTTTTGAAGTTACACATCGAACATTGCAACGGGATTTAGTGAAGCTCTCTGAGATCTTCCCATTGCTTCGTGATGAAAGGAGTAAACCTTTTGGTTGGTCATGGCGATCAGGGGCAGCAGTGATGGATATTCCTGGTATGGATTCACATACAGCCTTGGCATATTGGCTTGCTGATCAGCATTTAAAACCGTTACTTCCCAAAACAACACTAAACAAGCTCCAAGCCCATTTTAATGCAGCAACGGACGTGTTAAATAAAATTCCAACCGATAAAGGCACGCCTGCTTGGCGTAATAAAGTGCGCGTATTACATCGAGGTCCGAATTTAAAGGCTCCAGTGATTGATGAAGATGTTCAGAATGAAGTATATGATGCTTTATTGCGTAATCGGAAGTTATCCATGACTTATCACCCACGAGATAACGGTGAGAAAGAGTATGAACTGAATCCGCTAGGCTTGGTTCTAAAAGATGGCATTAGCTATTTGGTCTGCTCAATATGGGACTATACAGATATTCGTTTATTAACACTTCACCGTATTCAAGAGGCAAAAGTATTGGACGCTCCTACTGATGCGCCAAAAGGTTTTGATTTGGATGAATATATAGCATCAGGTGAGCTTGATTTTGTTATTAGTGGGTCAATCAAATTTAAAGCAATCTTTTCAAAAGAAGCTGCATTTTATCTTGCAGAACGCCCATTAAGTGATGACCAGTGCATGGTCGACGATGCAGATGATAAAGTGATGTTAACTGCAAGCATTCATGATACCAGTGAGCTTCGCTGGTGGTTGTTAAGCTTTGCTGATCAAGTGGAAGTCCTAGAGCCGCAGGATATGAGAAGTGATATGAAAAATATCATTCAGTCGGCAGCTAAATTTTATGATTGAGCGAAGAGCCTGCCAGAATGAAACGATCAACTGAATAACGACATTGGAGTTATGCTTTTAGTTCTTTTAACATTTCAAAATCATCAGGCATGCCATAAAGCACATTACCATCCAACGCTTGCCGTGAAATATCTTTTGAACGGGAAAGATGTCGCGCCTCTAACCAAGTTGAAAAATCACGCCTCAAATCATCGATATATTCATTAGAATTAATGTATAAATTTATATCCCAAGGTGCATTACTCTCACCTTGCAGGCTAAATGCCACAGCACCGATATGTTTTAAATCCACACGCCCATGCAAGCGAAATTGATTTCCTGATACTTGCCGGTTGAGCATACCTCGTGTGCCATCATCTTGTTTGTCTCGCAACATCAAATATTGCTCAGATAAACCCACATCGACTCGAACAGGTAAACCATCCATATCCATTTTCGGCCAACTTTCAGTGCTTTGTTTGCCCACATGTTTGGCATGCTCTTCTACAGCCTGCATTTTCTTTCCTAGCATTTCACTGAGTAGTACTGTTGCTTTGCTTTCAGTTAACAACTGAAATTGTATGGGCATTTCACGGTTCATTAATTGCAACCAAACATTTCCCATCGGCGTATTGGGTGGCACTTGCGCTCGCATACGGTATCCACCCAAGGATAGAATCACCGCTCCTTCCGAGTCTGTAGGGGTCAATGTTGCAGTTATAATACTACCATTTGGCCAAGGTAATTTGGGCGCAACATCCGACTTCGCACCCTGCGGAAGACTTAGTAGCTGCACCGCATGCAAATTAATCACTGCGCTTTTTGTAGCATCAACATCAACTTTACTTGCGCCAGCGGAATATTCATTTTTATAGCGATATTTTCAGGACTCTCTCCTTCACGTTGCATACGTGAAATTTGCGCTGACTGTGATGACTTAGACATATCTATTTCAGATTCTCTGACGCTTCGTTTGCCAACAGCTATTTGCTTCTTTTGCTTTTGGCTATGTGCTTCAGACATAGCAAGTGATTGCGCACTAAATGCCACTTTTACATCATCCGTTGTTTCACTCACAGGCTCTGGTTCAGCATTCGACTCATATGCTTGTACTTGTGCAATTTGATGCAAAGCTTCATCCAACATTTTGGTAGCTTCTTGCAATTGCGCTGCTGCTTCTCCAAGCTTTATTTCAACCTGCTTACGCTGCCTCGCTTGCTGCCACCACAACCACCACAGAGCCACCATAACCAACAAAAGAAGCCCATCCAACAACATCGACAAGGTATCACTTGAGAGGCTTATACCCCACATTTCAAGCATTTGTATTCACCTCAACATGTAACCTAAACATTTTCTTCATCCAACTTGAGCATGCCGCGTAACCGCACCACCATTTGACTATGAATCTGCGATACGCGTGATTCAGTTAACCCCAAAACCAATGCAACTTCTTTCATGGTTAGCTCTTCGTAATAATATAACGTCAGTAAAACACCTTCACGCTTGGGTAGCCCATCAATCGCAGTTGCCAAGCGATTCACAAATTCATTCACTAAGAATTGTCTTTCAGGCATTAATTCTGGGTCGCCCTCAAGCGCATCCAGCATATTCATTTCATCATCTTCACCCATCACCGAAGGCAAATCATCAAAGTGGACAATCGACATCGTACGTACATGATCAAGCCGTTGTCGGTACTCCTGTAAACTGACACCTAAATACTGAGCAATTTCATCTTCTTCAGCAGGTCGCCCTTGCTGCTGTTCAACCACCATCATCGCATTCTGCAAAGCTTTGGAGGTATCTCGTAGACCACGGGGCATCCAGTCGAAAGCTCGCAAATAATCAATCATCGCACCACGTACACGATAAGATACAAAGGTTTTAAATTGTACTTCTCTTGTGCTGTCAAAACGCTTCGCACCATCCAGCAATCCGAGTACACCCGCATCAATCATATCATCCAACTCAATGGAATCTGGCGTACGGCGCATCAATTGATCAGCATGATAACGAATCAATGGTAAATACTCTTTCAACAAAGCTTCTGGATTGTTTAAAATGGATACTTGTTGATCTGCATAGTTTTTTGCGATACTCATGATATATGTCCACGATTATTTACGTCATCACCCGTAATTTTTTTACTCTGCGGTGTTAACATTTGATCAAGCCATGCCAAAAGCATGCCCATCCATGCACCACTAGCTCCCAATATAAAGCAGCGAAATGCCGAATCTGCCAATGAAATTTCCTGAACCAAGCAGATAGCAATGCCGATTAAGACACCTGCAAAAGCACCACTGGCTGCAGCATAACTTGTCTGTATCACAAGCTTACTCCAGCATTGGGATTGGCTTTAGAAGCCGTCTCACCCTCTAAGTCTTGCCCTAAGCTATGCTCCCAGAAAAATTGCAAGCCGCTACTGCGCGACTCATCACGGGGTCGAGCTAAAATTTCAGTCAATACCCCATCCAAATCTTTTTCTGCCTGCACTGCATGCAATAAACGTTGTCTCTGAATAGCCCGACGAACTTCTTTATGAGCTGGCATATTTCCAACATAATCCAAATGCACATCCAAATAACGATCTGCCACAGACATTAAGCGTCTGAATGTCAGCTCCCCATCCACCTTATCTGCTTGGTTAATCGTCACCATAAAACGGCGCACATCTCTTTGTTGGGATAAAACTTTAATCAAGGCATAAGCATCGGTTAGTGATGTTGGGTCGGGGGTAAGTACAACCAAACAAGACTCCGATGATGCAACGAAGAATAATACATTATCACTGATTCCTGCCGCAGTATCGATAATCACCAAGTCATAATCTTTGGCAGCCTCGCGCATCTCACTCATCAAAACCTGCTGCTGTGTACCATTTAAAGCAGTAAGATCTGCCAAGCCACTGCCACCCGGTAAAACATCAAAACCTTCTTTTGCCTGCAACAACATGTCCGACAAACTGGATTCACCACTCACCACTTGTTTAACTGATCCTTTTCCAGATAAACCCAACATAACATCCACATTTGCCAAGCCCAAATCCGCATCCAACAACAATACACGAAGCCCCTGCTTAACTGCATGCGCTGCCAAGTGAATGGAGAAAAATGTTTTCCCAACACCACCCTTGCCACTGCTAACCGCAATAACCCGTGGTGATGACGTATCTATTTCACTTGTTGTCATGCAATCTCCTTCATCCACAACGCTGTTCACTTATCAATCACGACTTGCGCTGACGTTCCAACAATGCGGTCAGTGCTTTCGGGGTTAACCAGCCCATTTGACCAGGTACTTCAGAGCCAAACACACCGTATGAAAGCTTAAATTTCGATGCCATCGCCCAATTAATAATTTTGCCAGGGCGAGATGTTTCATCCAGCTTGGTAAAAGCTATTTCACTCATCTGAAATGCTTCGGCCGCCAATAAAAGTTCCATACCATCTGACTCATCCATATTCGCAGGCATCACCAAAATACGGTGTGTACAATGCAATGCGTCCCACACTGAACTTTGCTTTTTCATCTTTGACAAACGATGAATATTCCAGCCTTCGCTATCCACTAGCAGGAGCTGTGCCGAATTCGTAAGCTTCAATGCCGCAGCCACTTCATCTTCACCTCTAAGGGTCGCAAATGGCACACCTAAAATATCCGCATAGGACTTCAACACATCACTTCCACCCATACGATCCACATCTGTACTCAACAAACCAACCCGCACACCACGCATGCTGTAATACGTAGCTAGTTTCGCGGCTAAGAGCGTTTTACCCGCACCCGATGGACCTGCCAAAAGCACGACCATCGGTTTATCTCGTGGCTTGATGCGCTCACCCCAATGCAACATAGAAGCCCCAACTGGCTCATGCCTGGCATAATCTTCTGCCAAATCAAAAGCATAAGTCGGAGCAACACCCAAATTTATAAGGTGGTCAAAGGCTTCTTGCGTAGCTTTATCAGCCATAGCATGACGTAAGTTTTCTTCTTCTTTACGCCCCAAACCTTCAACAATACGCTCCAAGCGATGCATGGAAGCTTCCATCTTGTGAATATGTGTTGGCTGCGCCTCTGGCTTAGATTTTTCCTCTTTGTCATTTTTTTGACGAACGGGTTCTTCATCATCCAATGCGGCATGTACATGCCAAACTTTTTTACCCTCTCCATCCATGCCTTCCATACGATCCAAAACAATCGCATCAGGACCAAGCCCTTGTCGAACCAATGCCAAAGCCTCATGCAAACGCGCTGCTGTGAAAATTTTAATTTGCATCACGAAGACCCAAGTTGCTTAATGTTTTAACTGGCATTTCGGGCGGCACTTCACCAACCGATAATACCGCCACACGATTCATCACTTTCGATAAAGATTGTGCCAACAATGGGCGTAGTTGTGGTGTAGTTAATAATACAGGTATATCAATATCATGGGCTGATGAAGCCTCATTAAAGCGCATCACAAAGCGCTGCCACTGCTGGATTTCCAACGGCAACATCGATGCGCCACCAGCTTGCCCTACACGCTCTAGCATCTGCTGCTCTAACTCACCTTCCAGTGTGAATACCGCCAATTCGCCTTGTTCATTCACATAACGTTGCACAATACTACGCCCCATACGGTGACGAACCATTTCTACCAAGTTCCCTATATCACGCTGCTCAGTCATACCGTCTGACAGTGTTTCAATAATCAAAAGTAAATCGCGCACCGACACCCATTCGGATAACAATGAACACAATACATGCTGCAATACGCCCAAAGGCACCTGTGTAGGCACAATATCCGCAATCACCTTAGGATAACGCTCTGCAACACCATCAACCAACTCTTGCACTTGCGCACGATCCAACATTTCAAAGGCATGGCGACGTAAAATTTCTGTAATATGCGTAACGATCACTGTCGGTGCTTCTACAACAGTATAACCAGATAACTCGGCTTGTTGGCGTTGATCAGAAGAAATCCACAAAGCTGGCAGTCCAAACGCTGGCTCTTGCGTCGCAATACCTTCCATAGGAGTGCCCACCACTTGCCCCTCCAAAGCCAGCAAATGACGTGGGCGAATCTCACCACGCCCAACTTCAGCACCACGCACCAACACACGATAATCACCCACACCCAACTGCAAATTATCTTTGATATGGACAGGAGGAAGTACAAAGCCAACCTCTTGCGTCATTTGACGGCGCAAGGCCTGTAAGCGACCAAGCAGACCGCCATCACGTCCTGCTTCAACAAAATCAATCAGTCCATAACCCACTTCCAAACGAATTGGGTCGACAACCAATAAATCAGATAACACTTCTTCCGCAGGTTTATCAGCCACCTCAACCTCAGTATCCGAAACATCTGGTTGCGCGGCTTTTTCTTTCTCGCCCATCAATAAATACCAACCACTAAAACCCAAACCTATCGATATGAATAAAAAGGGAATAAACGGTAAGCCTGGAACAAGCCCCATAAAAAATAACGCGCCTGATGCAATAAGATGTACTTTGGGGTGCTGGGTAAATTGTACTGTAATTTCTTCAGATAGCTGCTCACTACCACCAGCCCGTGTAATCACAATACCTGCTGCTGTAGAGATGATTAAAGCAGGAATTTGAGATACCAAACCATCACCAACCGTCAATAAACTATAGACCTGCATAGCATCACCCATCGCCATGCCTTGCTGCATTGTACCAATAACCAACCCAGCAATTAAGTTAATCGCCGTAATAATCAAACCTGCTACGGCATCCCCGCGCACAAATTTCGCAGCTCCATCCATAGAGCCAAAAAATTCAGCTTCGCGTGCCACTGCTGTGCGCCGTTCACGAGCTTGTGTTTCATCAATCATACCTGCATTCAAATCAGCATCAATCGCCATTTGCTTGCCTGGCATAGCATCCAAGGTAAATCTTGCAGCTACTTCAGCAATACGTGTTGAACCTTTGGTGATAACAATAAAGTTAATCAATACAAGAATTAAGAAAATAATCACACCAACAACGGTATTGCCACCTACAACGAAATTACCAAAGCCTTCAATCACATGCCCAGCAGCACCCGTGCCTTCTTGACCGTGCAATAAAATTAACCGTGTGGTTGCTACATTTAACGCCAATCGAAAAAGTGTCGTCAGTAAAAGTAAGGCTGGGAAAATAGAAAAATCTAAGGGTCTTAATACAAAAATTGCGGTTAATAGAATAATAACCCCAATCGCAAGATTGGCAGCCAACAATACATCCATCAGCCACAATGGTAATGGCACCATCATAATCAGCAAAATGCCCAACACACCCACAGCCAACAATACATCGGTGTGCCGCATCATGCCCTGAAGTTTCAATACTGCTGTTGCCTGCATATTCACATAACCCTTCTGTTTATATTGCTCGTGGACCGCGAATGCGATAAATCTCTGCAAGAATGACCGCCACTGCCTCAAACAAATCTTCAGGGATTTCTTCCCCGACTTTCACACTCTTGAACAAGGAACGTGCCAAAGGTTTGTTTTCACGAATAGGAACTTTATGTTCACGTGCAATTTCACGAATCTTCTCGGCGACTTTGCCTTGACCCGATGCCATCACTTTCGGCGCAGAAGCGCCTGTTTCATCATATTTTAGAGCCACTGCAATATGTGTTGGATTGGTAATAACCACATCAGCTTTGGGAACATCTGACATCATGCGATTGCGCGCTTGTTCCATTTGAATTTGGCGAATCTTTCCTTTTAATTGCGGATCACCCTCACTTTCCTTGTTTTCATCACGAATTTCTTTTTGTGACATCTTAAGCGATTTAGCGTGTTCCCAGCGTTGGTAAATCACATCTGCCAAGGCAATTGTAAAAAACAAAAATGCCACAATCGCAGCAATTTGCAGGCTTCCCTGTGCCAATAATTTGGCTATTTCAGCAACGCTCTGACGTGGTGATGCCATAACTTCTGGAAACAAATCCACCAACACAAACCAGCATACCGATGAGATAACCACTAATTTCAAAATAGATTTGATAAATTCCGCCAATGACTTGCTTGAGAAAAGCCTTTTAAAACCTTTCATTGGGCTTACTTTTTCAAACTTTGGTTTCATGGTTTCAAAAGTAAAAACCGAACCTGTCACTAAAAATGACATTAACATCCCAATGAGCATCACTGGTATCGCAAGAGGTAAAACCATCATTGCCATATCAATGGCTAGCGATGTTAGTAATTCCTGCATACCCTTAGGCGTGACATCCAAAGTCACCTTTCCCGATAAGTAGGATTGTGTTAAATCCATCATATATGATACCAGCCACACCCCAAGACCTGTCACCGATAACGAAGCAATCAGTAAAAATGATAGTGCTGTAGAAGGCTCTTTGCTGGATGCAACTTGCCCTTTTTTTCGTGCATCTTCAATGCGCTTGGGTGTGGCATCTTCGGTTTGCTGACTCTTATCCTGATCGTCAGCCACCTTTAAGGCTCCGCATCATAGCTGGCAGCTGATTTCCCAATGAAATAAATGCATCATAGGTTAAAGAGATAATACTCGGCATTGATAGTGCAAAAACAAGAAGCCCCAAACCTACAGTTAAAGGAAAACTGACAAAAAACACCTGAATTTGAGGTACTGCACGTGACACCAAGCCCAATGCCACATTAACAAAAAACAATAACAGCAACACAGGCGCAACAAGGCGCAGTGCCAGTACGAACATCTGTGCCGCTGCATCATTCAACATATCCCAGCCACCAAATGCCCACGCATGACCAATCGGTAAAATTTTAAAGGAATCAAACAGTGCCAACAAAAATGCATGGTGCGCTCCCGCCGACAACCACAACAACATCGCCAATACGCTCGCTAATTGCGCGGTAATCGCACCTTGCGCAGAGGTTGCTGGATCAAACACATTGGCAATCGCCATGCCCATTTGAAAGCTCATCACTTGCCCTGCAAATTGAACCGCTGAAAAAATAAGGTTTGCCAGCAAGGCTAAAATACCAGCTAAAATCATCTCCTGTGCTGCCAATAGAATAAAGACAATTGGCTCGGGTGAAATAGTGGCTACAGATGGAGATACCACGGGATATAAAAGAAACGTAATCAACACAATCAACCCTGTTTTCACGGGTGCTGGAACAAGGTTGTGCCCTAAAACAGGAATCAAAATAAGCAAGGCTCCCACACGCAGTAACACCAGCAATGCCACCATCACATCTTGCATTTCTAACATTGGAAATAACATCAGAAACTACAGCTCACAACGCAGAATTTGGATATGTTGGGCGTATAGGCATCATTCATTGAGTTGATCGGCACCTCCTTAATGAATCAGCATCGGAATACTGGCAAATACATGTTGTGTATAGGTCACCATCTTTTCAATCATCCATGAAGAGGCCAAGACTAAAACCAAAAACACAGCAATAATTTTTGGCACAAAGGTTAAAGTCATTTCTTGGATTTGTGTCACAGCCTGAAACAGCGATATCAACACCCCTACAACCAGAGCAGTAATTAACATTGGCATGGATAGCCATAAGACCATTTTCAGTGCTTCAACACCTTGAACAACAACCATATCAGGATTCATAAACATCCTTAGAGCAATATACATACCATATAGGGCAATCGCATAAAAAATAAGTGTTTCATTATGTTTTTTAAATACATTCTAAGCCGTCACCTCCGAATGCTTCTGCTTGGAACCCACTTAAACCATAGATTTCCGATAAAGATCTCGAAAGTGACGCTTTTTCTACACTTTATGGATACGACTGATATTTAGAGTTCCCTCAGAAACCCAGTTTTTCATTTATGCGAAAATTGACCATTTATAGCCCATATCCCCCTTCCAACTATTTAAAATCCTCTGGTGTTTGA
>JALUXZ010000074.1 GCA_027018935.1 Mariprofundaceae bacterium | reverse complement strand
TTGCGCGCATCTATGCTGTGGAGAAGCGCGCCAAGCAGCGCGCTGCCAAGGAGGAGACATTTACCGCTGAAGACCGTAAATCGCTACGCCTCAAGCACGCGAAGCCTTTGCTGGACAAACTCAAAGGCGTGCTGGATGAGAAGGCAGAAACGATCGTGCCACGCAGTGCGCTGGGTGGCGCCATCAGCTACGCGCGCAACGAATGGCCACGGCTGGTGGCCTACCTTGAGGATGGAAGCCTAGAGATCGACAACAACCTTGCCGAACAATCAATCAAGCCCTTCGTGATCGGCCGCAAAAACTGGCTCTTCTGCAACAGCGCCAGCGGGGCGGAGGCCAGCGCAGTCATCTACTCACTCCTGCAATCCGCCAAAGCCAACAAACTACCGCTGAACCAATGGCTGACCCACGTCCTAGAGCAACTCCCCCGCTGCACCACCGATGAGCAGCGGAAAATGCTGCTACCACATCGCTTCGATACGGAACTGCTCAAGAAAAATTAGCCGGCGACGCGTGCCCCTGTTGGTTTGACGCTTACCGATATACTCAGACTAATGCGAAGAGGTTCCAAGGGATTTGGAGATCAGCAACGAAAAAATATTGAACATAGAAATTCAAGTCGCTATACTCGTGTTATAGAATGTGGGAAAGGTATTCAAAATGAGCTATGCGTTAAAACCAATTACAGAAGAGCTACTAAAACAAACGCAAGAAGAGTGGGAGCGCCAGCTTTCTGAGTATGATGTAAATCCTGCCCGCTGCAGAGGTGCGCTCGCAAGAGTTAAGGATATTTTGAAAGGTCATCATGATCTACAGTATTCTTACGCATGTATCGGACAAACTGGATTGGTGGATGGACTTGTCTTACTATCACATGCATGTCCAAAGTCGGCAAATCCTTGGTTGAAAGTGTTAGAATTAACACTTGCGCCGGCATTTATTAATAGTGATAATCCGGCACCATTGGATGATCTAATTCAAATTGCAGGAACTGTAGTTGCTGAAGTATTTGAACTAACAGCCGATAAACATAAATCTGAGAGCGTTAAAATTTATGGCGACAGCATCATGGACGTAAGAATATGGAAAGCTGTGGCTCAAAATCTACAGTCTAGCAGCAATGTTCAGATGCCATTTGATGCCAGTTCACACGGACGCTGGCTTGTGTTGTCTAGGAACGGGAGGTAATACATGAATCAACTAAAAAAGAATCTAGAATCACATACAATAGGAAGCACCTCGAAACAAGAAGTTAAAGAATTCATTATTTCTGCCTTTAGGGGTGCGTTTGCTCACACCGGGGTGAATGCAAAAGATTTTACTTGGTTCTCAGACAAAATTTTGAATCAAAATTAGAAAAAGAAAACAGAGACACTTCTTCCCTGTGAACCACCAAAATTAGGCATTACAACAAGCATGGGCATCCCTAATAAGAACCCACAGAAGTTAACGACTTTCTTTTTCCTTCAGAAGGAACCCTATGCTCTCACGCGTTGACCATGAGTTGCACCGCTTACCAAAACGCCACAAGTCGAATCAACATTAACCTTAATTAGCAATTTGCTGCTGCACCTATACAAAAAGGCTACGGAGGTATCGATTGAACATCCAAACGATGAGCATCGTAAAATACCTAGCTAAAAACTCCGATTGGAATTTAAGCAACCTGCAAATTCAGAAGGTTCTCTATATTTCAAATATGATTTGGTTAGGAGAAAACGGAACGCCGCTAATTGACGCTGAATTTGAGGCTTGGGATTATGGTCCTGTTGTCGCTGAAGTTTACCATAAACTTAAATGCTTCGGATCTAGGCCTGTTGGCAATATCTTTAGAAGGATACCTGACATAAAGGATGATAGGGTAGCAGCATTTTTGAATGATGCGATTGATCACCTTGGCCATAAAAGTGGCGCTGAATTAGTGGCAATTTCTCACTGGGAAAAGGGTGCATGGGCAAAAAACTATCATCCGGGAAAAAGGAATGTATTGATTCCTAGAGAAGATATCCTGGAAGAATACAGCAAGCGCTTCCCTGATGGGTAAGTTTGACCAAATTAGTTCAACAGAATCGACCGCTATCCAAAAAGAGCTTGACGAAGTTACCGAGAGCCTGGGTGAAACGCAGGATGCTAGACTAGAAGAACGCTTTTTATGGATCGTAACGATATTTATCTTACTGGATGCTTGGTGGTTTTCCCAAATGCAATCGTGGGGTGGGCCAGTGGCTTTACTTGTCCTGCAACTTATTTTATTGGTTGGCATTGGTCGCAAATGTCAGGTTGAGGATATTGAAAAGCTAATTGATAGACTACTTGATGGATGGACAGGAAAGGAGAATAAAAAATACTAGTCAAATCGATTCTAAGCAATCTTCACCCCATCGGAAGGCAATATTGCAATTTCCAATCAATATTGAAATTTCCCAGTAGTGGTCTGTACGTGATGCCAACGAAAGCAGTAACGGGGCAGACTGTCTTAATTGTTATTTTATATAAACATTACTCTGATGAAAGTAGGGCAGCAATTATATGCTCGTAGCAAGTCATATGGGAGAAATTACAATGCTCATTTCAGGCAATATTGAATCATTCTGTGGGTATTATTGGAACTTTCACTCTATATTGAATATTCCCAGTAGTATGGTTTATAAGGTTCGATCGATGACTTTTGATATTTTTTCAATTGTAATGTTATCCTCTAGTCCGGATGGATTGGAACGTAACCACCTGTCCAATTTGGGGATGCAATATTGACCACATATTCGTGGACGAAGAAAATTCTGAGCATGATTGCATGCACCGTTACTGGAACGATATGTACATGTGCTGGAGGTTCTCATCTCTTCGATTTCATCCATGTTAGGGCTCAGTATAGACCATATTTTTAATGGTGGATTCTAGCTGTTTCAAATTCGGGCTAGGAAAGCCATTTATTTCTATGCATAGTTGCAACTGCATGCAATGCGTAACTATTACATGGGGGCTTATTATTTGTTGAAATATT
>JALUXZ010000073.1 GCA_027018935.1 Mariprofundaceae bacterium | reverse complement strand
CACAGGGTATTTCACGGATGCCGCTGAATGTGCAATCGCTGCCGAACCGATACCTGCTTCACTGGAAAATGCAGCGCGTTTAAAACCTTGTACAATTACACCAATCACACCACCTGTTACAGCAGTAGGAGAAAATGCCTCATGAATAATCAATGATAATGCAGCAGGCACTTCTGCGGCATGCGAAAATACAATCCATAAACACGCTGATAAGTAAATCAACACCATGGTCGGCACAATTGCCTCTGCTGCATGGGCAATACGACGAATGCCACCAATAATCACCACACCAACAGCCGTTGCCATCAAGATACCAAACATCCAAGGGTAATCTTTAAAAAAGCTTACCTCGCCCTGCACTGCGCCCATGGCTTGCGACACCTGAAATGCATTACCACCACCCAGTGAGGCACAAACACATAACAACGCAAACATCACTGCCAAACTCTTACCTATAGAAGGCATACCTTTCTCTGCAAAACCTTTGGAAAGGTACTGCATAGCACCACCCATCACATGACCATCTGGACGAAACTCACGGTACATTTGCCCCAAAGTAACCTCTGAAAATTTCGCAGTCATACCAAAGAATCCAGCCACAATCATCCAGAATGTCGCCCCAGGGCCACCGATACCAATAGCAATTGCCACACCTGCAATATTACCCAAGCCAACAGTTGCCGAAAGTGCTGTAGTTAGCGCCTGAAAAGAAGAAACTTCACCTTTATCATCGGGTGACTGATATTTACCACGGATGACTGCAAAAGCATGACCCATCATGCGAATATTAATAAATCCGAATCGGCACGTCAGATAGACAGCCCCCACCACCAACCAAGCAACAATAAACGGCATGGCAGCTTCGCCAGGCATCACATCATAAAATAAAACGGCTGCCAAATAACCGTTTATATCGGCAAAGAATACATTCACAGCACTTTCTGCTGCATAAGCAGGCTGCAATATCAGAATAAACACAAACCACGATACAAGACATAAGCGTAAAGCCTTCAAACTACCCTCCTCCATACCCTCGAAGATAGCCTGCAACACTGACAGCCAATAAAAGACTAGGGAAGTCTTGATTAATCTAGATAATAATCACAAAAGAAAAAGGCACCCGTGAAAATCACGCGTGCCTTTAACATTAATATGGCGGAAGGGGTGGGATTTGAACTCCATACCCCTGCTAGGGGGCATGTTACTTATGCCTAACATTTCATTTAATCCAAACAGCTTCTCTGACGCAGTGGAGAACTCCATACTTTCGGAAAATAGCTCGTTTTTTCACCCAACTGGTCACAATTTGGTCACGGAATATATCTCATGGTATGATGATATAGAGCAAGCCATAAAAGATTCATCAAGAAGTTTAGCCAGTGCTTGCTATTCAATTTCTTTGAATACTGTATCTCTTGATGATACATATCATAAACTAAGTTCATTTTGTGAATCTCAAGGTATTAAAGCCCCTAAACCATCTTTTCTAATTAGCACAAAAGGAGCTGTTAAACGATTGCTTAATGCAAGTTGGTGGGAAAGCCATATTCGCAAAGTTTATATCCGTCTTGCTGAATCCAATGAGCTTTCATGCAACGCGGTAAACTTGCGTTCTAGTATTTACCTATCATTTCCTGCATTAACTTATTTCAAAGAAAGAAGGCAACGCAACCGTGAAATGCTTGAAAAAATGGTTGCTGAAAATGAATTGGGTGAACAAGTATTTTTATCTGATTTAGCTGACAGTTCCGTTTCAAACCCTGTAAATCGAAGAAATGAGTTGATGTGTCGCCTTGCTGGTTTTGAAGCATATGCCGATAAGCATAGTCATATTGCTGTGTTTCTCACTCTCACCTGTCCAAGTCGCATGCATGCTTCATTAAATAGTTCAGGAAAATCAAACCCAAAATATGATGGAACTTCTCCGAAACAAGCAAATGATTATCTGGTGGATGTTTTTGCTCGTATTCGGGCAAAGTTAGAACGTGATGGCATTATTCGTTACGGCTTTCGTGTCGCAGAACCACATCATGATGGCACCCCTCATTGGCATCTTTTGTTATGGGGAACACCTAAAGATATTAAAGCACTTATTGATGTATTTCGTGACTACTATTTACAAGACTCGCCAAATGAAAAAGGTGCTGAAAAGTACCGTGTAAAAGTTGAATACATTGATAAAACCAAAGGCAGTGCAGTTGGGTATATTGCCAAGTACATATCAAAAAATATTGATGGGCATGGTATTGATTCAGATTTGTATGGTGAAGATGCTTCTAGTAGTTCCGAACGTATTGGTGCATGGGCTTCTATTTGGAATATTCGCCAGTTCCAGCAAGTGGGTGGTCCATCTGTAGAGGTATGGCGCGAACTGCGAAAGATACCAAAATTGCCAGATAGTTGTGATGCCATAAAACAGCAATGGCTTGCTGCTGATTCTGGTGACTGGTGTGCATTCGTTGAATCTATGGGTGGTATTAACTGCCTTCGTAAAAATTCACCTGTGATTATCTCAAGAGTCTGGAATGATAAATTAAATGATTTTGGTGACCCTGTCGGGTGGTTTGTTGATGGTCTCCATGCCGCTGGTTCATTTATTAAAACACGCCTCCATGAATGGACACTAAAAGACACGTCCATATCTGATAAAAACGGTTCCTTATGCAGTAAAATAAGTGCGGGGGGAGATGCGAGCTACGCGAGCGCACACCCCAGCACTGATTTTTCTGCCCCTTGGAGTTCTGTCAATAACTGTACGGTCAGTGACCTTACGTTACCCCTTCGGCTAACGCCGATTTAACAAAGAAAGGAGATTTTATGAATAAAAAAAATGAAAAACAGATAATGATTAAAGTTAATTTTCCTGAAGAAGTTACGCTTTCAGGGTTATATGAAACAGTCGCAGAATTAAGGGCACCTCGAAAAACCTCGTGCGAGCCAAGCGATGTTGATTTTTGCTCATAGCAAGGCGTAATAGAATGAGTAATAGCACCGCTATTGCCCATT
>JALUXZ010000072.1 GCA_027018935.1 Mariprofundaceae bacterium | reverse complement strand
CCTTGGTTCGCCACAGCCTTTCGCCCAGCACATATGCCGATACAAAGTAACTTAGCATACCCAAGCCAATCGTGCTCGCTAACCACAGCCCTTGCATCAACTTCGCATCAGCTGGGAATGCCCATTGCTGCTCAAAAGCATACAACACCAATAACATCGGCACACATGCCAACAAGGCACGAAGCATGCGTTTGATACTGGCAGCATCAAGAATGCCGCCCTGCCGTTGGCGAATATTCCACCACAGAAAACCTACATTAATAAACGATGCCAATGCCGTTGCCAATGCCAAACCGACATAACCCAAAGGTTTAATCAACAACAATGCCAAGATAATATTCGCCACAACGCTCATAGCAGCAAAACGCATAGGGGCTTTGGCATCTTTTTGTGCATAACAAGCTGTGGACAACACCCTTGCCCAACAAAAAGCTATCAGACCAACGCCATAAGCTTGCAGCGCATGGGCTGTTGCTTGGGCATCACCCAAGGTGAATTTTCCATGCTCGAATAAGGTGCGAATAATCGGTTCCGCCAACCATAATATGCCCAGCATGGCAGGCAATGTAATCCATGTGAGCCAAGTAAGACCTTGGCAAAGTTCTTTTTGAGCTTCCTTATGCTGATTATTGGCAATATAATCAGAAAGTGCAGGCAATAAAGCTGTGCCCATGGCGATGCCAAACAGAGCCAGCGGCAATTGCACAATTCTATCTGCAAAATACAAATACGATACCGCACCTGTCGGCAATAATGTCGCTAAAATAGTACCAACCAAAATATTAATCTGCACAGCCGCAACACCAAGAACCGCAGGACCAAAGAGAGCCATGGTTTGTGAAATCGCGGGCATACGCGGTCGCCAGCTTGGTTTGGGGATCCAGCCGATGCGTTTTAAAGCTGGGAACTGAATCGCCAATTGCAACAAGCCTCCCAAAACCACACCAATTGCCAAGGCCTCCGCAGGATTTTTAAATGATGGGGCAAGTACAATCGCTGCAAATATTAGGGCAATATTTAATAGGGCTGGGCTAGCCGCAGCCACAGAGAATTTTCGATAAGCATTCAAAACCGCCCATGACATAGCGGATAAAGAAATCAGTGCAAGATAGGGAAACATCCAACGAGCCAAATGCAAAGCTTGATACCAACGATCAGGCTCATCATGAAAACCTGGCGCAAATGCCAAAAGTAACCATGGCATAAATACGATACCTAAGATGGTGAAAAGTAATAGTGCCGCAAGCAGAAGCCCTGCAAGCGCATTCAAATAAGCATGGGCATCTTCTTCGCCTTTTTTGCGTTCCTCTGCCAGAACAGGCACAAGCGCAACAGTAAGCGTGCCTTCCGCAAACATACGGCGAAAGAAGTTAGGCAGCTTAAAAGCAATAAAAAAGGCATCGGCAAGCGCGCCAGCACCCAACAAGCGCGCCAATAAAATATCCCGAACAAAGCCAAGAATCCGCGAAAGCATCGTCCAACTGCCAACCTTTGCGGCAGCACGAAGCATGGTATTCCCTCGCTTGATTGACTTATCGCTACCTGAACTCATAATGCGCGACCCTTTTTCGTCTTAGATGCTTCCATTTCATATTGGCAAGCGTGCAGAGACAAGCAAGGGATTGCAATCTTCTTTGATTGTGGCTTGGGCTTTTTTAGTCCATTCAGTTATTTGGCTTAATGCCAAGGGGGTGATGTTGATATGCCAGGAGTACGAGTAAATTCCGATGAGCCAATTGAATTGGCAATTAAGCGTTTCCGTAAACAAGTGGAACGTGGTGGTGTAATTTCTGAGTGCCGTCGCCGTGAATGTTATCAAAAACCTTCTATCGCACGTAAACACAAAGAAGCAGCAGCTCGCAAACGTTTGATGAAACGTCTGCGCCGTGTACGTATGCGTGAGAATCGCGAATACTAAGTTGTAACTGATCAGATCACCGTTTATTTTCCTGTTAGCAGCGTTGGAAAATACTCGCTTACAGTAGTAAGCTGCGTTTTTTCGCCTCGCTATCAGAAAAAACACGGCAATCTGAATAAGTTATATTGATTGAATAAATCGAGTGTTCGATAGATTGTGATAATGCCGAGCCTTAGTGCTCGGCATTATTGTTTGTAGTGATGGAATAAAGGGGAATAATCATGTTAATGCAACAAATTACTGATGCCATGAAACAGGCAATGCGCGATAAGAATAAAGAGAAATTAAGTGTGATTCGCATGTTGCGTGCGGCATTAAAAGATAAAGAAATTGAACTAGGCAAAGACTTGGTTGAAGCCGATGTTGTGGCTGTGGCTGGTAAACTAATCAAACAGCGTAAAGATGCTGCGAAGCAATACGCCGATGCAGACCGTCAAGATTTGGCGGATAAAGAGCTAGCTGAAGTTGAGCATTTGATTGTATATTTGCCAGAGCAAATGTCTGAATCAGAGGTTGCAGAAGCTGTGCAAAAAGCTGTTGCGGCTAGTGGTGCAGCATCGATGCAAGATATGGGTAAAGTGATGGGTGTTCTACGCCCACAAATTGATGGTCGTGCAGATATGGGTTTGGCTTCAGCATTGGTTAAAAAGGCATTGCAGAGCTAAGAGCCCTTGAATATCGCCTGTCGTAAGGCTATATAGGTAACTATGGCAAACTTCTCTCCAAGCTTTCTTGATGAAGTCTTATCACGAAGCGATGTGGTAGAGATTGTATCTCGGCATGTCGAATTAAAACGAAGTGGCTCCAATTTGATGGGCTTATGTCCATTTCACCATGAAAAAAGCCCATCGTTTTCTGTATCTGCCGATAAACAATTATATTATTGCTTTGGTTGCGGAAAAGGCGGCGGTGCATTTCAGTTTTTGATGGACCATGATGGTTATTCATTCCCAGAAGCTGTGGAATATTTGGCAGAAAAGTCTGGTTTGGAGCTACCTCAAGAAAATGATGCTGATCGATTAAAAAGTCAGAAAGAAGCTTCGCAACGCAAAAAGGCACTCAATCTTTTGGCACAAACAGCCGATGCTTTTGCTACCCAGTTGCACAG
>JALUXZ010000071.1 GCA_027018935.1 Mariprofundaceae bacterium | reverse complement strand
AGTTCAGAAGTTATATCACCCAAGCCAATAGCAGATAATATCTGTTCAGTATCACTATGAATTGAATCAGCTTGAGGGAAATGAATCATATACACTTCACCTTCACTGGTGTTTGCCAGTTGGTTGGCATATTTGGCTGCGGCGGCTGGGTTATCCAGCTTACCATTAAAGATACCATTATTAAAAATATGAATCTTGCCATCTTTGCCGGGCTTTAGGTGTAACTTCTCTTCTGGGGTGAGTTTTACAACTTTAGGTATTCTCTTACCATTCTTCTTTTCGAAAATAACCTCGCCTTTTTCATTCTTCAGCAGCTTATACATCTCAGCTTTTTTGATATAAGCCGTGCGATACGCCTCATCAGCAAACTTCACAGTCTCCCGATACACAGCCATCTTGAGTGCTTGCTTGGTTTTTGCTATATCTTGTGCCGCTTGAGCATTGGCTTTGTCCGCTTTCAAATGTGTATAAATCGTATCCACATTAATCGCATCAATGGCTTGCTGCACGCTTTGACCTGTGAGTGCCTGCTGGGCTTTCGCATCGGTGATGTTTACCTGCGATTGACTGACTGCGCTCACCGTCTTGCCAATCGTCTGCCGTTTGCCTTTGCCATTATTCAGCAACGCGCCAGCCACAGCTTTTGTAGCGCCATATTTGCCCTGCTCGAACATATCGCTGGATAAAGCAAGACCCATGCTCTTCGCATCAGCCCGGCTGCTGTTTCGCATATCCGATGTGGTCAATGTGCCAGTGGTGAGTTGATTGTTGCCAGCCTGAATGGCTTGCTCGCTACTTTTAATCACAGAACCTCTCAAGTTTGTATTCCCCTGCGTGGTGATATTAAAGCCGCCATCGCCTGTTTGAATTGCTGTTTGCTCGCCTACACTGCGATGCCGACTATCAAGCTTACCATAACCCAAGCTGCCACCGCCACTGTTTTTGCCAGCATTGCGAGCATAGCTCACACCCAAGCTTGTGCTGCGTTGTTTGCTCTTGGCTGTGTCATATTCAGATGCAATGTTTAAATCACCACCAATTGTTGCCACAAGTTTATCTCTGGCATTTAAATTCGCACCTTTGATATGGGTATCTGCTGTGCTGCTTATGTTAATTTGATTGGCATTGAGTTGCGCATTGTTATGCGTCACCGAGCTTGAAGAAGCTTTGCTTCTGTCCATATTGGCACTCAAGCTTGAACCTAGGCTTGCACCACTGGAATCATAAATGCCATGACTTATGGTAATATTGCCATGCTTGGTATTGGTGGCTGATTGCTCGGTATTCTGTGATGATAGAATATTCAGCGCTTTGGCATTGATGTTTATTTGCTGCTGCGCATCTAGATTGCTGCCTCGGATTGTGGCCGTGTTATTTGAACGAACATGAATATTCTTGGCATTTACATTCGATGCTACAGCACGGCTGCTTTGCGATTGGCGATTGGTTTTTGTAACATCCATATCAAGCTCCAAAGCTGCGCTAAAACCAAGTGTGGGTTCGCTTCTTGCAACACTTATGGCACGTGCAGCCAAAGCTTTTGCCTTTAGTCCAACACTAGCTGCTGCTGTTGCGATATTGCTTAGATGCCATTTTTCATCAGCTTTTAAATCGTGAATAATACTTTGCAACTCAGCAATATCATCATAATGAATGCCGCCCTGTCTATTTTTTAATTGTGTTTGCCAAGTGCCTAACTGCGTTTGTAATTTGCTTAATTCACGCTTGTATTCTGAATAGCCCTTTCTTGCTCGCATCAATTGAGCCTTGGCATCACGCAATGCCACGCCATCTTTAACAAACTCAACAGCTTCATGCTGTGCTGTGACTTTTAATTCCGCAGTACCCTTCATATCTTTGGATGCGGTTTTCTTGGTATTCTTCGCCTCGGTAATGCTCACATCACCACTGGCGGTAAGATTAACATCATTCTTGGCAGTTAAGTTACTGCCTTTCACATCAATATTACCCTGATCAGATGATGCTGTGGCGGTTAAATTCAAATCTTTGCCTGATGTAAGGTTTGAAGCGACCACCTCTGTTTTGGTTGTCACTTGGCTTGCCTTGCTAATCTCAGCTTTTGCCAAAGTAATAGAGGCTTTACCATCTTTATATTTCACAGCCTTGTAGGGTTGCAATATGTTTTTCAGTGCAGAGCCAAATCCAACGGAGAGTTTCTCATGTTTGGAATAGGTCTTCTCCACATTGTTCACATTGGCTACCGTGATGTTTTGCGCTGTGCCATCAAGATTTTCGCCAGCCTGAACATTGACACCCTTGAGTGCCAAATCCTTGCCTGCATGCAGCGATATGTTTTTACCCGATAGATTTGCCAGTGCAGCAGTTTTATTCAGCTTACCTTCCAAATCCTCAGACTTGGAAAATAACTTGCCACCACTAAACCAACCTGATTTCTTGGTATGGCTTTCATGCATACTGCCATCAAAGCCTGCCTGCACATTAATATTCTTCGCACTATTCAAAGCCAATTTATCTTGAGCCTGTACATTTGAACCGGTTACAGCCACATCACCTTGTGTGCTGGTAAGCGATACATTGCCACCGCTTAAGCTGCTGCCGATATTGGTCGATGTGGCATGTTTCGTTGAAGAGCTCTTCTTGCTTAAAAAGCCTTTCGATGTGGTTCTGTTTTCCTCATAGCTGCTGTTGTTCACCGCCAATATATCCAGCTTGCCCGCCTTGATATTCAGATTCTTGTCCGCATGGACGCGGCTGCCGGACACTGTGGTCGCACCGCTGGTGTTGATTGCCACATTCCCGCCTTCGACAGTCGATTCCAAATGCGTGGTGGATTGCTGTTTCAGCGATACGCCTTTGGCTGCGCCGCTGAAATGCGATGTCTTCACCGTTGTACCGATGTTCACTTCTCTGGCTTTGAGGGATATATCTTTGCCTGTAAGCTTTGAGCCAGTGATGGCGATGGTTTTACCCGCATTGAAGGCAAGGCTGTTGTCCGCATGGATACTTCCCGCCTTGCCGGTCATGGTTTTAATATCACGTATGCCGCCAA
>JALUXZ010000070.1 GCA_027018935.1 Mariprofundaceae bacterium | reverse complement strand
ATCGATATAAACAGTGCCTACTTCAACATATACATCCACTGCACCATTGAGCGTAATCACTGGCGCAGTCGTATCTTGTACATGCACTCGGCGAATCACTTGGCTTGCAACATTACCTGCACCATCGGTGCGATCATAAGTAAGGGTATAAACACCAACCAACGCAGTATTCACGCTGCCAACACCAACAATATTTAAAGTACCACTCACTGCATCCGTTGAAGTCGCTCCTGCATCGATATAAACAGTGCCTACTTCAACATATACATCCACAGCACCATTGAGCGTAATCACTGGCGCAGTCGTATCTTGCACATGCACTCGACGAATCACTTGGCTTGCAACATTACCTGCACCATCGGTGCGATCATAAGTAAGGGTATAAACACCAATCAACGCAGTATTCACGCTGCCAACACCAACAATATTTAAAGTACCACTCACTGCATCCGTTGAAGTCGCTCCTGCATCAATATACACCCCTCCAGCTTCAAGAAAGACATCTATAGGCCCATTTAGGGTAATCACTGGAGCTGTTGTATCTCGCATAATAATATTTTGAGAAGCTGTACTTATGTTGCCATGTACATCTATTGCACTCCATACGATAACTGTTTTTCCTAAAGGAAAAGAAGCAGGTGCATTGCTACTCAATGTCACTGAAAATGTATCTGATACAATAGGTGGCGAGATAGTGGGGGTACTTAAAGGACTAGTGGCCTCGCTATACACATCCAGCAGTGGCAACGATACAAATACTGGAGCAGTCGTATCTCGCACATGTACACGGCGAACAACTTGAACAGCAGAATTCATTGATGCATCTGTACGATTGTAAGTAAGTGTATAAACACCAACAACCGCAGTATTGACGCTACCCAATGCAATAATATTAATATTGCCATCCACAGCGTCACTCGCCACGGCTCCTGCATCGATATATGATGTTCCAGCTTCAACATAAACATCTGCAAGACCATTTAACGCAATCACTGGTGCAGTGGTATCTCGAACAATTACATATTGACCCACAGCCGATTGATTACCATATAAATCCGTCGCAACCCAAGTAACAAGCGTTTGCCCCAACGGGAAAGATGCAGGGCTATTGCTTGTCATAGTAATAGAAAATAAATCCGAAGTTGCAGGCACTGGCAAAGAAACAATTGTATTCAAGCCCGTCGCTTCAGCATAAATATCGACAAGTGGTAAGGCTGTAAATGTTGGTGCCGTGGTATCTTGCACATGCACACGACGAATCACTTGAATTGCAACATTACCTGCGCCATCAGTGCGATCATAAGTAAGGGTATAAACACCAACCAACGCAGTATTCACGCTGCCAACGCCAACAATATTTAAAGCACCACCTGCCGCATCTGTAGAAGTCGCTCCTGCATCGATATAAACAGTGCCTGCTTCAACATAAACATCAGCTGCGCCTGTAAGCGTAATCACAGGTGCAATCGTGTCTTGCACATGCACTCGGCGAATCACTTGGGCTGCAATATTACCTGCACCATCGGTGCGATCATAAGTAAGGGTATAAACACCAACCAACGCAGTATTCACGCTGCCAACGCCAACAATATTTAAAGCACCACCTGCCGCATCTGTAGAAGTCGCTCCTGCATCGATATAAACAGTGCCTGCTTCAACATAAACATCAGCTGCGCCCGTAAGCGTAATCACAGGTGCAATCGTGTCTTGCACATGCACTCGGCGAATCACTTGGCTTGCAATATTACCCGCACCATCGGTGCGATCATAAGTAAGGGTATAAACACCAACCAACGCAGTATTCACGATGCCAACACCAACAATATTTAAAGTACCACTCACTGCATCTGTTGAAGTCGCTCCTGCATCAATATAAACAGTACCTGCTTCAACATATACATCCACTGCACCATTGAGTGTAATCACTGGCGCAGTTTGATCCGTAACGCTCACGGTGCGCGTAATAGGCGTTGCTGGGTTGCCTCCAGAATCCATAGCATTATATGTTAACGTGTAGACACCAATCACAGCGGTATTCACTGCTCCCGTTACCGTTGCGACGAGTCCAGTATCTAAATTATCTGTCACTACCGAACCAGGATCAACAAATGCCTGACCTTGTGGCCAAAAGATAAAATTTGACCCCGTAAGGGTAATAGTGGGAGCAGTCTGATCCGCTTCAACATTGACTGTACGCGTCACCGTCGTTGCCACATTGCCAGCCGCATCTGTGACATCATAAAACCGCGTATATGTACCAATTGCAGTACCTACAGTGCCTGTGACTGTTGCTACCAAACCCACATCAACATTATCTGTCACTACACTGCCTGGTTCGACATAAGCGACACCCGGTAATAGCACGAGAGGGTTAGCGCCAGTTAAAGTAATGACTGGAGCTATCCCATCAAGTCCATTGGTGAAAACAGCCGAACTCGGGCCCGTATTACCTGCCTGATCTTGGGCAGTTCCAACAAAGCTATAACCCGCAGGTATCGGGCGACCTTCGATAGTCCAGTTGCCGTTAGAGTCTGTTGTTGCCTGCCCATAAAAGATACCAAAGTTATTCACCGAAATAAGGCTATTGGCTTCCGCTGTACCACTTAAAGCAGCGTACGGATCCAGTTGTCCTGCTGGTGCAGGTTGTATAGCACTGACTTGATTATTAAGAAACCCTGTAATCACTGGTGCCGCAGGCGGCACCCTATCCAAAAGAATGGTGGCATGAGCAGTATCCGATTGAATACCAATCGCATCTTTAAATCTCGCATAAACGTCACGCACACCATCGACACCTGCAACTAGCGTCCAAGCCACAGACGGCGCGAGTGTCTGCCATGCCTGCCATGTCACATTATCATGCGATAGCTGCATCTTCTGACAACCAGAACCCGTACCATCACTGCACGTTAGCGATAAACCCACTGCCGTCGTATTCGTTGTTGATACCCCGAAATTAATACTTAGGCTCCCAAATGGTTTAGCTGCCTGCCCGCGCTGGACACCTGCCGTGCCTGTTCCTAGGTAAATAAATGATGCATCCATCGGATCAAGAGCAATATCAAAAATTTGCGTGCTTGCCACCCCATTGTTAATACTTATCCAAGTCACCCCTGCATCCGCACTTCGATATATTCCTGATGAATTCGTACCAATATAAAGCGTGGAGGGAATCGTAGTATCGGCTTTAACAGTATGCATAAACAAATCGGGAATACCTGTATTCATTGCCACCCATGATGCACCAGCATTCAGGCTCCTAAATACCCCACCACCCCAGGTTGCGGCATAGATAAGTGATGAGTTCGCTGCATCAACACTAACAGCTCGCACATCGAGGTTGGTCAAACCCGTATTCACAGGAGTCCAACTAACGCCCGCATTTACTGTTTTAAAAACCCCCGCGAGAGTTGCTGCATAAAGAATACTTGTATTTCTTGGATCTATCGTTACGCCATAAACAAACTTCGTTGTTATCCCCGTATCTGTGAGAAGCCAATTAGTGTTAAGATTTGGGGGGGTTCCGCGTGTTGTCTTAAAAACACCGCCGCCCCAAGTCGCTGCGTATAGCGTACCTCCAGTTACTGGATCAAGTGTTAAGCCCCGAACCTTCAGTCCTGCACCTGTCAATCCACCCGAAAAAGCACCCCAACTCGCGCCTTCATCAACACTTTGAAATACACCACCAGCAAATGTCCCCGCATAAACAACCGTGCCTGTAACGGGTAAATTTAACAAACCAGGAAGGTCATATCTTATAATATCTGTTTTACTGACAACTGCTCGTACAGCTAGGTCGGTCAGCCCAACATTCTTCACTGCCCAATTTAGCCCCGTACTTGTTGTTTTAAAGACACCGCCACCATCTGTTCCCACATATGCGCGCGAGGAGGTATACGGGTCATCACTAATGGGGTCAAAAGCCACCGACCTCACAACCGCATTCGTCATACCACTATCTGCGGTTTGCCATGTCGCAGCAGCATTAACACTTTTAAATACACCCGCACCCTGCGTCCCTGCGTAAAGCAAACCTGCCGTATTTTTATCAGCAGTAAGTGTTGAAACATTCAGACCCGACAAAGAGGTGCGACTCGTCGACCATGTTAACCCTGTGTCTAAACTCTTAAACACACCAGCATTACTACCCAAATACATACTACTGACTGGATTGCTATCCAGTGCAATCGCATTCAACACCTTTGATCCGACAATCAAATTGCCTGCCGCAACTGGCGTTGTCGGTACGACACTCCATGTGGCTCCAGCATCAATACTTTTAGAAAGTCCACCGCCCAGTTGCGCGATATATAAGGTATTGGGGGCATTGGCACTAACAAATAACGATGTTGGCTCAAAATAAACAGTCGTGACAACCCCTGCAATCGTTTTCTGAAAGCTCCCGAGCCCAGTACTGCTACTCACCCAGCTAGCACCACTATCAACACTTTTAAAAATGCCTCCCTCTTTCGTAGCGCAATACAAGGTAGTCGGAACAAACGGGTCTATTGCCATTTTCAACACATTTAAATCGCTTATGCCAACATTTCTAGTTGGCCATGTTTGTCCTCCATTCCCTGTTGTGTACACCCCACCACCCAATGTGCCAGCATACACCTGCTTTGTTATAGGATTAACCACTAACGATGTTACATCCAAATTCCCAAGAGCTAGCAACCCAGCTAGCGGAATAGTAACGCCCGTAATATTTACCCAACTTGCTCCTGCATTGCTACTTGCCCATACACCGTTACCCATGCTTCCAGCATAGAGAAAGGTTTGTGCAGGAGATGCGGGGAGTCCTGATAATGCAACCAATGAGCTTACATTAAAAGTAGTGCCCGGTGTGAATGCCCAACTTGCTCCCGCATTGAGGCTTTTATAAATGCCATTTGAACTTCCAGCATAAAGCGTTGTTGCTGCATATGGATCAATAACCAAGGCATTGTTTTTACCCCCGCCCAATTCAGATGCTGCTTCCCATGATACTGCCCATACAGATAGTGGCATCGCTACAATCATCAACGCCAAAATATATTTTAATATATTCCCCAACAACTTTTCTAACATCGGTATCTCCTATATTCCCACTGCCCCCGTTCATCAAAACATAATAAAAACTATCGAGGCATCCGATAAACAGCCGATGTAACAATCACCTGTCCTTCATCAAAAGCATTACCACCAACCAAAGCCTGCGTATTATTTGCCGTCCAAGGCTGACTTGTTACCGCTGTCAATGGTGGGTTCTGACGAAACAGTCCAAAGCGTGCATCGGCTTGACCATCAATAATACTATCCAATGAGCGCGCTAAATCAGGTGTCAAACCAGTTAACACCATCACATTGCGATTGCGATTGACAAAGCCTCCCAGCCCATTTGGCTCCAGCCATGCCATATTTTGAAAACACACTGCAATATCTTGGGGGTTACCATTACTATCCAGATAGGCATAATGATTTTCAAAACCAGCAGCCCGACCATTAGGCAGCCGCACACCAGCAGCGGCCATGACTGTAAACAAACTTGCTACAGGTGCTCCCACCGCTGCGGGTTGGCATAACAACGTTTGATTCGCATTAACTTGCAATGTAGGCGCGGCTTGATTATCACCAGGAACAACACCTGTGCGACTTAAATAACTATCATATACCAATGCCCATTGCTGAATAAAATTGGCATATATTTTTGTGTATTCGGCATTGCGGTTCAAATCTTTACCAAGCGAGACCATGCCAAGAATAACGGCAATCACCACCAACACCATCGACATCTCTAATAATGTAAAACCACGTGCTTTCTTCATGTTTATAGCCACCTTTTTTACCATCCGTACACTCCAGCTTGGTCAGCAGGCGCAACATGCCCTAGAATCGTAGCTGCCAATGTTTGACTTTTCAGCACCAATGCTTGGGCACCCGCAACTGTCCCATTAGCATCGGCTACTAACATTACAGTTGTCGCCACCACTGCAGCAGCAGAGACAACCGCAGCAGCAGCCATCGCCACCGCAGCTGCTGCTAAACCTATACTAAATGATGTCGCTCCCAGCGTAGTCAACGTGATTGAAAGAGATGTTGAAACTGAAGCTGCGGCATCTGCTACCGCTGCCCCAGCTGACAAACCCGCCACAACAGCTGCTGCCACATTGGCATTGGCATTCAATTTTCCTACATTTGCATTACCTAATTGATCTTGAAACATCACGATGCTTCGCAAAGCAGCCGTTGCAACATTGGCTTGGGCATGCAAAGCTGCGAGTGCTTGCGAGCATGAAAGCTGCCCAAGCAGTGTTTCAGCACTCATAGTGAAGACTTGGTCATCGTATATATCCGAAGAGCGCCTATCAGGTGAATCAAATAAATTATTGCCCAACACATTACGCCCATCAAATAAATTACCATCACCATTCGCATCCAAACGACCAGAAGATGCTAGCGCATAAGCAACATGTTGAACGCTGGTACCATCATCAGCATGGACATAGATATTATTAACCGCCGCTTGGGATATGTTTTTCAAACCGAAACACAAATCTAAGCCATTATTGTTTTGATAGGGTGTTGTCACTATCGCTGCAGCATTACCATCTTTTGCTGGCAATAGCGGTACATAACGCTGAATATTTGCGCTTACATCCTTGTCCAAGATACGCCAGTTCGGTGGTGATAAAACCGCAGCATCACTATTTACCAGTAAATTCGCTGCCTGATACACCCCATAACGCATGGCTTTTCTGTCGCTATCCAGTGCTGGCGCAGGCAAAGCTAGGCTTAGATAGGGAAGCAGACCGCCTGTATTCAAAGGCGTACAATTTTCAAGTCCATTGCCCGTGCTATCAGGGCATGGCAAACGCCCCGCCACCATAGCAAAACCGATAATTGCTTGGTTTACATCGCTCACTTTCACATTATTTTCTTGCACCATCTCTTGACTGGTTAGTTGCGGCACTAGCTTGGTACCCAAAGACAATAGCAGACCTAAAATAACCATCACAACCGACAACTCCACCAAAGAGTAACCCGCACAGTGTTGGTGTTGTCTAAAATTCAAGATACTCACCGGCGAATTCCTCCCGCATCTGCGGCAATCGCATCTACCACGCTCACATCACCTTGAATTTTCGCCGCCAATGCAGCGGCCGTCGTTATAGAGACGGCTGCATTGGCAGAAGCTAAACTTGCGTTGGCATTCGCTAGCCCAATAGCTGCAGAAACAAGTGCCGCGATTGCGGCAGCAAGAGCCACACTGGCTACAGCAATCGTAAAGGCAGCTACCCCAAAGGTATCTGCGGCATCAACAATCGCCATCGCTAGTGATGCCCCAGCCAATGCCACATCAAATGTTGCCATCGCCACACCAGTAATTGCCATTGCCACACCAAACTGAGCATTACCTACTTCATTGACACGAGCCTCAACCATCAATGACCACAATGAGTATGTATCCACTGATGCAATGGATGATGTCGCCAAGGCGTGTACGCGACCAAGGTCCTCACAGCCCATATCCGTCATCAAACGATAAAAGGATGCCCCATTCACAACATCATCATAATTTCGATCTGTCATGCGATTGGCATCATCAAAAGCAATGCCAAGTACTGTGTTGAGTCCATCCCACAGAGACCCATCACCATTCGCATCCGAGTTGCCTGCATCCGCTAACACATACGCTAAATTCCGATTTCCAGCAGTATTTAAAAATGCAGCATTAAACACGCTTGCTTGTACAGCAGCATTACGAACATTCCGACAAAAATCGAAACCATTAATATTCACAGGGGCAGCAACTACTACCCCAGAAGCATTTGTTACTGGTAGGGAAGGTATAAAAGTATTACTTGCAACCGTTAAATTTGCGGCAGGATTTGTATATACGCCATAACGAAGTGGACTTTTCGACCCGCCCACAAGCTGACTAGTTAACCCCATACTTTTCCATGGCAATCCGCCGACACCAGTGCCTACACATTGTTCAAGTCCATTACCATTCAAATCAGGGCAAGGTAAACGATAATGTTCAACAGCAAAGCCTTGCAAGGCAGTCTCTGCAAGCTTGATGCGCTCCTGTGTTTGCTGACGCATGTCCGCACCAACCCGTTGCGGTAAAACGGAATACGCCATCCCCAATAATACCGCAACAATGGTTAAAACAATGGATAGTTCAACAAGGCTAAAGCCGCGTTGCGCATCAAAAATAAAACGAGCCTTCATATTATCGCACAACCCCAGCGGCATCCATACGATTAATCCAAGCTCCTGTAACACCTAAATTGGTCGTTGCTGTACCAACTTGTATATTCGCTGCGTTAAGCGCAATACCGCGCAAAACAAGTTGGGCAATCGCAGCAAAACTCGCTGCCGCATTTAGACCTACCGATACACCAGCCAAACCAACAGCAATAGCACCCGCCACAACTGCCGCTGTATAACCAGGGATAAACCCACAACCCACGAGAACAACACATGATGCAATCGCCCCCGACAAGGCTGCCGAGGCAGCGGTTAACGCAGCAATTGCCGCGCCCAGTGCTATCCCCGCAAGCGCAACACCAGCGGCAGCCAGCCCTGCACCAATCGTATCCAAAACCACTGAAAAAATAAGATTATCTCTAGCTTCAATTGCATTGCCAAGTACAACGTCCGAAAAATCCACAATCTCAGACATCACTGATAACGAATCAATCACATGCCCACATGCCAAGCTGTCGTATAATGTATTAAAATCTCTAACTAAAACTAAATCATCATAATTTTGCGAACGCACCTGATTAACCTGCCCGAATGCAAGCGTTGCCCCTCCATTCAAACCGTCAAAGGCAGTACCAAGCGCATCTGCATTGGCAAAACCCGATGCAGCTAAAGCATAAGCAACATTCCGCTGTGATGCCCCCAAACCTGTATTCACAGATGCCACTGAAAAAGCCGCTCCTGCAGCATTTTTGAGACTTTGACAAAAATCCAAACCATTCAAATTAACTGGAGTCGTCACAGTGCTAGGCACTGCAGGAACAAAATCATTTTGAAGCACCGTTAAGTTAGCATTCGCAGCAGCATTGTTATAAACGCCATAACGTAGACTGGTAAATTGAGAATCCTTGCTTGCCGATGCTAAGTCCAGCGTCTTCCACGGAAGTGTGCCCACACTTACCGTACAGTCTTCAAAGCCCCCTGCATTGGTAGCAGGGCAAGGCAAGCGACCATGACTTACTGCAAAACCTCGCACGGCAAGGTCTGCCTTAGCGATGGCTTGTTTACTCTCTTCTAAAGATTTTTTTTGCAAGTATTGAGGCACAATGCCGATGGCAATGACGATTAAGCCACCAATCAACACCATCAAAATTGACATATCAATTAAGCTAAACCCAGCATCATGATGAGTCTTTTTAACCTGAATAGAGTGCATTATCGCAATGTCCCCACTTGTCCAATTAATTGATAAACAGGCAAAAATAAGCCTGCAATAATAACTCCAAACAAAATGCCCGCAACAATAATCACAGCTGGCTTCAATGTCTCTGCCAATGATTGAATTGTGTGCTCCAAACGTAAACGATATTCTGTTGCAATATAATCCAACTGTTCTGTAAGCGTTCCGCTTTGCTCCCCCACCGCAATCATACGAATAACAAATTTGGGGAAAATATTTGCATTACGAAATGTGCGTTCAAGTGAATGTCCTTTGATAACTCCATTACGCATGGCTGCAACTTTTAGCTTATACACTTCATTGCTCATGGCACCTTCTAAAATTTCCAAGCTACTCAAAATATCAATACCCGAAGCAATCAAAAGGCTTAAATACTCAGAAAGATAGGCCTGCGATGACGACTCAATCAACCCCTTACTCACTGGTATGCGCATCAATATACGTTGAAAAACTAAACGCGATTTATAATGATTTCGTATCTGATAAATAATAAATAAAATAAAACATACCAATACCACCATAATCATAAAAAGATTTTCTTGTAGAAATTCAGACAACCAAATCAATGTTAATGTTAAGGGCGGTAAAGTTGCGCTCATCGAATGAAATAAATCAGCCATGCCTGGAACCACGTAAACCATCCAAAATGCAGCTGCAAAAAAAATGGTCGTAAAAACAAAAACTGGATAAATCAAGGCACGTTTTGTATCTCGCTGCATATTACGCAAACGCTCCAAGTGTTTTGCCGCATCCATTAACGTCCGGTCTAAACAACCTGATGTTTCACCAATACGAGCTAAAAAAAGAACGGTGTTGGGAAAAATGTCTGGATGTCGAGCCATCCCCATAGACAAAGACATGCCAGACTCAATGCCCAGATATATATCCTCTGTCACCGACTGAAGAGGGGATCCTTTAGAATCATCTGCCGCGTCATTCAATGCCTCCATCACAGGTATACCACTTCTCAACATCACTGAAAGATTGCGTAAAAATTCCGAGACATCCGCAGTCTTAACAGGTTTCCTAAACATGCGCGTAAAAAAAACATACATTTCTTTAAGAAATAATGGCAT
The DNA here is from genome assembly GCA_027018935.1 of Mariprofundaceae bacterium. GTDB lineage: Bacteria > Pseudomonadota > Zetaproteobacteria > Mariprofundales > Mariprofundaceae. The sequence continues at coordinate 68,078 of JALUXZ010000070.1, read as the reverse complement.
CCGCCACAATGATAAAACTGGCATATCATACCGCTGCTCAAGGTATACTCGAGCCGAAGCAATATTGCCGTGAGGTCGCATGATAATTCCCCGAAAAAGTCGACCATCATCCTGTAGAAGTTTAAAAACAAAGTAATTCATCGTCTTAGGTCATCGCCCAAAACGCGTTTTATCTCATCAACAGATACAAAACCTTTTGCCACTTGTTCAACGGCCATTGAAAAAATTGATTTAAAACCATTCTTTTCAGCCAGAGCCTCAAATGCACTTCTACTTTTGCCATCAACAATCATTTCGGGCATACCTTTTGCCATGCCTATTGCCTCATAAATGGGCATACGCCCCACATAACCAGTACCACGGCATGTTTCACAACCTACGCCACGCTGTAACGTTTCAATACTATCATCACCCAAGTAAGCCTGCTCTTCTTTACTCGCTGTATATTGAGTTTTACAGCTGCCACAAATAGTCCGAACTAAGCGCTGATTGATGATGCCCACCAAAGAATCTGCCAACAAATGTGGCGATACACCCAATGATATTAATCGTGGGATAACCCCGTATGCACTATTTACATGCAGTGTCGATAATACTAGGTGTCCTGTCTCCGCTGCCGTTACGGCTGTCGTTGCAGTTTCAATATTACGTATTTCCCCAACTAGCATAACATCAGGATCATGTCGTAAAAAATGCATAATTGCATGTTCAAAACTGTAACCTGAACGACGATTCACTTCCGTTTGAGTTGCCATAGGAATTTGGTATTCGACAGGGTTTTCAATCGTCAGTACATTCTTTTGCAATAAATTCATGGATCGAAGTCCTGCATAAAGTGATGTCGTTTTGCCCGATCCCGTTGGACCTGTAAGTAAAATCATTCCCGATGGCTGGGAAAACATGCGATTCAATAAAACTCTATCCACATCAGCAAAGCCTAACTCTGCAAAGCCTTTAACAGCATTATCGCGTTTTAAAATACGCATTACAGCCGCTTCACCATGCATGCCAACAACAGTAGAAACACGCAAATCATAAGTATGATCAAGTATATTTTCAGTAAAACTACCATCTTGCGGCAATCGTTGCTCAGCAATATCAATCCCTGATTTCATTTTTATCGTTGAAACCAAACGCTTCAAACACCTATCCATACAAAGTATTGGTCTTAATACGCCATCAATACGAAATGATACGTGAATACTTTTCTCTTCAGGCTGAATATGAATATCTGTTGCTCTATACTTCACAGCTAAATGCAACAAGTGGTCTAATAAGGTATCGAGACTGCGAACCATCTCAACATCACTCGTTGCAAGCGTAATTTCCTTCTCTAGTAAGCTTTCTAATGGATTTTCAAGGAAGAAATAATATTGACGGATAGTTTGATGAATTTCAGAACGCTGCCCGTAAGTAAAGCGTGGGCGTAAACCACATCGAGATAGGACAATTTGACGTAAATGTGCAAGGTTGGTGCTTGCACAAACCACCTCAAGTTCATCCCCATCCCGGCGAATAGGTAAAAAATGCTCAACCAAACATTGTTTCATATTAAAAAGTTGCAACGCATCTTCTTGTGGAACAATTTGGCGAACATCAACAAAATCCAAGGCTTCTTGATCTGCCAACATCCTCGCAACATCATAACCGCTAACAAAACCTAAACGCTCGAATAATTCTCCTAAACGTTCTCCTGTAACTCTTTGCTTCTGCAAAGCATAATTAATTTGTTCCTCATTAACCATACCTTGTTCTTTGAGAAGCACACCAATACTTTGGTGGGCTTTTCCTGCCATTGTTTTTAAACGGTCTCGTTCATGCGCTGTGAGGCGAGTCACAACAGTTGCAGAAAGTGTATCCTCTTTTGGTATCCATTGCTTTTCATCCATAGCTGACTACACCTATATTCAATACTTTTAATTGACCTGTAATATTCATCGTTAAATTCTCAGCATGTACCTGCTGGTTTTCCTGATCTAGCAAAAATAACATTGCATTATCAGGCTGACCTGTAGGCATTAATTTATGAGCAGCTTGAAAACGTGCAACTGCGGACATTGTTTTGATGCCCACAACACCATCAACCACATCCGTATAAAAATTCAATGCCGAAAGCCTCTGCTGCAATTGTTTTACGGAATCTGACTGATAACCAAAATAGAAACCTTCCAATACCAAGCTTGGGTTCCACAGAAATAAATATTTCATACTGCTTAACTCTGTGGGTGCCATGGTATAAATTGAAAATTGTTGGCGTAGTTTTTCGCTAACATTGGGCAATATAATAAGCTTCAACTCGCCAAGCTTGTTTATTTTCTTAACCTCTGAGTCTGGCATTCCCTGACTAATCGCCGTAATGAAGAGCTTTTGATGTGCAGCATAATCGTAGTCATTTAAAAACTGTGATAGCAACGGATCTTTAATAGACAAGGCTTCTTCAGAGCTCCCATCAACCTCAATGTCACTCTTAGATGACAATTGATGTTTCATACTAACTACAGCTTCTTCTGCGGGCACTTTTATCGGCTCGTCCCCTTCCGAATTTAACTTCGTATCCGCCTTAAATAACTCCGCAGTATTCGCCCTACCAGTAAACGCAGGAATCAATTCTGCGACAGAAAAACTATTGTTTTTCTGGGTGTTTCCAAAAAATAATAGTGACGCTGCAATCGCAACCAATACAGACCCAGCCCCCCAACCCAGCCAAGAGCTTAACGCGTATTTATTCGGCACCGCAAAAAGCCCCGATTCCAAGGCTATTGCCCTAAATTGCTTGCCATTCAGCTTCTTGCAGCGACAAGCCACCAATCCATATAAGTAACGATCCATCATAGCATTGATTAAGCGCGGACTACCGCCACTTATGCGTTGTAAAACGCGTATAGATGATGCTGGAATTTGAATTAAGCCTTTATTGCCTGCAGCATTTAATTTAAAATTTACATAATGCTGAGTCTCTTCCTGGCTATATAACCGCACCGTAGCTTGATAAACAATACGACTTTTTAATTGCCTTAACCCATGCTGTTGAAGTTTCTCATTCAATTCTGGTTGACCCACGAGAAGAATTTGAACTATTTTCTCATGATCTGTTTCCAAATTGGATATTTGACGAATCAATTCAAGGCTATCCACTGTCAAATGCTGCGCATCATCAATAACAATTGCACAATTTTCACCTTTCTCATAACACGCCAGAAGGTGCATATTGAGCGCATTCATTTGAGCGGCTAGCCCCTCACCAGATACTTTAATTCCAAAATCTTTATTAATCTCAGCAAGCAGCATCTCACCTTGATTGATCGTATTAAAAACCAATGAGGTAGACATCCCTAAATCATGTAACCTCCCCATCAACACGCGCGTCATGGTCGTTTTACCCAGACCTATATCACCGATTACAACAGCAAAACCCTTTCGAGTATCGATCACATGGATAATTTCGAGCAGGATAGTATTAAGGTGCTCTGGCAAATAATAATTGCTCGCGTCTGGAACAACTGGGAATGGGTTACTATCCAGGCCCAATCGCGACAAATATTCATGCGAACTCATAATGGATATATCGCCTTCAACCGATCAAGCATCGAGCTAACTCGCGCATCATTAGGATGCTTACCTGCCAACATAACAAGTCTCTTATAAGCATTCTCAAAGTGCTTCAACTGCATTTCTGCCGACGCTGCATTCATTTGGCTTTCAATATCATTTGGGTTCTGAGCAATAATACTCTGATAACGTGAAAACGCTTCATCAAAATGCCCATTACTTAAAGCCCAATATGCACGCATTTTATTAACAAAAACACTTTCATCGCCGCTCATTTCAGCCAATTCATCAAGATATTTAGCCACCAAGGCTTCATTTTTTTGTGCCATAGCTAGCTTCAGACGAGGTATCAATTGCGATATATTATATTGCATTTGAAAAGAACTCTTTCCCTGCCTAACAGCAGGGGTCTGCCTTGCTTTTACTACCACCTGATTAGCTGATGCAGCAGAAGTTTGCTTTACAGCATACGTCCTTGGCTGATTTGAAACAGCTACGCTCACAGGCTGGGAAGTAGTAACTCCCTGCTTCATAGACGGCTGTTTGGTGGACTGTACCGTAGCCTCTGTCTTTAACTGCGACAATTTTTCACCTTTAACGGTCACAACTCGTTCGTCCGCACGCCCCCCTATCAATATTGGTTTCTCCAAGGCATCTGCAGTCACAGGCTTCGTCACAGCAGTGTCTTGAGGCATGCTTTTAAAATCAACTCGTCGTGTAATTTCAGTCTGAATATTCTTTTCTGCAGCAACTTCTTTCAGCTGTTTGCTGTAATTATTCCACACAGAAAAGCCTATAACACTCGTAACTCCAAGCGCCAGAAGCAACAACCCCCTTCGAGCCCAAGCTGAGAAGCCATGCCTGTCTTTAGCATCACTAACCTCAGCAAAGCCTTCGCGCGAACCACTCGGTTTTTCATGGTCTAATTCACGCAATGCATCAAAAATAACACTCACAATAGATGAACTCTCATCACAATAACCATCTCACGGACTGCTGTTGAACCACGCTTAGATTTAAATAAATTCCCAAGAACAGGAATCTCTGAAAGAAATGGGACACCCTCATTACTCGATGTTTTAGACTTATCAATCAAACCACCAAGAATCACTGTATCGCCATCATTCAACTTAATAGTGGTACTAATCTCTTTAATATCAACGCGTGGCAAAGTAATTTTGCTATTACCGCCAACATCAATAAGCGTATCAATACTATTTTGATCAACCTCACTTTGAATCGGATGAATAGACAAAGTAATTTCACCACTATCTGCAATCGACGGAATCACGCCTAAAATCAAACCATTAAAAACAGAGTTTACAGTCACATCTGATGACACAACACCTGTCGTTGTCACTGCCGTTGCCGTTGTCACTGAGGTCTTGGCAATGTACGTATTGGTTCTGCCAACACTGATTAATGATGGCTGCGAATTCATCGCCCTTATTGTCGGATTAGATAGAACATGGACATCACCATAGCCTTTTAAAAGACTTACACTAACGCCAAGACCTCCATCCGCATACGATATGCCTAATGCCCGTCCAAGAACACCAAGACCACCCATAGGAATAGTCACCCCAGCTGCTCCTGGAATCAAATTAGGCAAAGTTCCCGAAACTGGTGACAGCTGCTGGGCTCCAGCATAACTGGTTGCAAACCGACCTCTGAAATTTGCCCAATCAATACCATACTGGTATTTATCATTCAAACTTACTTCTAAAATTTGTGTCTCGATTAATATCTGTCTAGCCAAGACTTCACGATAGCGTTCAACAATCTTACTAACTGCATTCACAACTGACGGTTTAGCCTGAATATATAGCGTTCCTGCACGTCTGTTTAACACGTATTTCGCAGTTTCAACCTGCTTAGCACTTTGCAGCATTGATTTAACGCCGACTTCTCGCAGTGAACTGGCAGATATAACACCACTTGATGCTGAATTGTCATGATTACCAACCATACGCTTCAACATACTTTCCAGTTGATCATAGGCATTTGAGTTAGGCGCGCTGCTACCCGTGATTCTAAAGTTCCCTGTTAAGCTACTACCACCACTACTCGAATTTCCAGAACCCCCAGAGCCTCCAGAACTCCCAGAACCCGTGGCTTGCCCAGAACCAAGCACGTCACCACCTGATGAGAAATCACCAACCACAGAAGTCTCAATGAAGTTAACTGACAAAATCTTTTCTTCGTAAGGATTAACAACCAGCATATTGCCTTTCACTTCACCATGAAGATCCGTAATACGAAGCACTTCTTCAAACACTCTTGATGCCTCCACATCAAAAAAGTGCAAACTAATCTTCCGCTTTGAGCTAGATAAATTTGGATGCAGCAACAAATTCATCCCTGCCTGACGAGCCAAAGCTTGCAAAACAAACTGAACATCGCCGTTATCAATATCTATCGTAACCCTCACATTGTCCAATGGATTATAAGTGGGAATGACTGGAACAAAAACTTGCGGTGGCGTGCTTATTTTCTCGATATCAGCCCGAAGTTTATCTTGCATGCGATAAAAATTTTGATTGTTTTCAACAAGGTTTTGGTGCAAAGCATCAGTTTGAGCTCGCTGATCCTTCTTCAACTGCTCATTATAATGACTATTTTCAGCTGCTTCAGGGATTTTGTGCGCGCCTTGGCAACTCGTTAAAGCCATCAATATGATTACGCCTGTTATTCGTACAATATTCATAAAAAACCACCCATTTATCTAAAAAATTCAAAGCCTTTTTGGCAACTTTAGGAGTTTACCTGTTAAACCCACAAAACTTTCAACCATAACCTGATCATCATACAATCCAGATGAAACACGAAAAGGCGACTCCGAACATGTCACCGCCCCACCAAATGCCCCATTCGCCCCATCCAAATATCCATTTAACCCATCTAAATCATCATCCCCACCACTTATCAAAACATAAGCAACATTCGCTACAATGTTAGTGGCGCACTGTATCGCTCCACTACTAACCCCATCACCTGTAACAAACACCTGCGTCGCTAATAAAGGGCTCACCCCCTGTGCATTACGCAAAGCCTGAATAAAATCATCCAGATTCTGAAACCTTTCCGTAGTTGCGGCATCTCCTGTACGTTCAGTATTCGTTGCCAAATCAGCTGAACTAGCACTATTTCGATAAACGCCATAGCGAAATTTATGATGCGCCGCATCAAACGGCTCAGAATCTAAAAACAATGTTTTAAAAGGTAATCCACCAGCCTTGTCACTTTGCGCTGACAAACAGCTTGCTGGCAAACCAGTACCTTCGTAACCATTACCATCCGTATCTGCACAGGGAAGGCGATGGTTGGTTATCACGAAGGTCAATAAAGCATTTTGAACCTCATCCATACTGCGGGCTGTTTTCGCTTGGTCTACCTTCCTCAAAACATACCCATAGGAAAATGTTGCAATGGATAAAACTGACCCCATTACGACCAAAACTACAGACAGCTCCAGCAAACTAAAACCACCCTCTACCCTCTTAATCATTGGGCATATGGCAGATTCGGCCTTATGTAAGGTAATGTTTTCATCATTTCAGCCTGCAGTGACTGTAATTCAGCCAGTTTGGCACTCATCTTTTCCATATCAATGTGTTCTGGATCTTTTGATATTTCTTGTATTTCAACTTGCAACTTTTCCATACCACGTAGCGAGCCAACCAATTCCTTAAGCTTCCCTGCATTTATGACCTTACCAATACCCAACTCTGGTGCCCGTTCCCCTAAACTTGCAAACTTATCTATCGCACCCTCAAGCTTTGCAATATTAATTTTCCCATCACGCCCATTAAGTTGCGTCATCTCCAACTGAATCGAATGCAATTCTTGCAAATGCTTTTGTAAATCTGGCTGTGCATTTACCTGACCTTTAGCCACGGGAGAATTAATTGTATGGTTTGGCTTCTGTGGCACTTGAAAAACAGGTTGCGCTGGCACCACTGGCTTGGACAACGGCTGGCTCGAGACTTGACCCTGTACGGCAGACTGATCCGATTCCACCTTGCGAATATTCACCTCATAGCCCATATCCGACAAAAAATAAATACCTATAAATGAAAAAACTGCAATCGTGCCGATCAACAAAATCATTCGTACACTCACAACACTACCCCCCAAACATATTTTAAGATAAAATAAGATCTTCCCTCATCAATTCGCGCCTCGCATCTGACTATCTCACTTTAATCCAACGACTACCATCTGAGCGAGATATTTTAACTTTCCCTTTTTGAATAGCTTCTACAAGAGCACCATCTCGCAGGTGCTCACCCACATGCACAAACCCTCCAGAAACTACCGCATAGCGTTGTTCCTCAGAAATAAACACCATAGACACTTTATAATTAAAAGGTTTAACTCGGACAAAATTTCTCATTTTAACAATTTTCTTATTTGCTTTGTCGTCTAAAATTGCAAATCGAACGTCTCTCGATTTAACAACAGGTGGATACGGCAACTTATCCATTTTATTAATCAGCTCTCCAAGCATAACGAACTCTAGTTGGTCAAACTTTTCACCCGATAAAGGATTATCAATGCGCGGCTGATAACCAGATATTGCCGCATCAATACTCCGTCCATGCGAATATATCAAAGCCCCAACACCCAAGCTCACACCAAGCATCGCGAACGATAACAGACCCTTATACTTGTTTCTTAACAAAGTCTTTCTCCATTATCACCATGAACGTATTAACCTTCATATCCATGCCTATATTCTTCTCAATCAAAACATAGCCCATACTCTGCATCGCAGAAATAAGGTAACTATACGATTCAATACCCTCAGCAAATGAGGCTTTTATTTTGCCAGATACTTGTATACGAACATTCTCTGATCCATAAATTAAAGATATATGATCAAGCAATACTGACTGTTTGGAAGCATACGAAAGATCACTCAATACTTCTTGCATCGATGGCATCATCTGAGCTCTCGCCATGTCTTCAGCCAACACCAGCGAACTTTGAAAATCTGGAATATCATGTATGACTTTTAAGCTTTTCAAGGATGCCTTATCTTGTTCAAAAGACTCCTGCATCTTAACTGCTTCTGCATTCAAGGTGTTTGTTTCACTCTGCCAAACCATCGCTATCGCAAACAATGCGAGAGCAAACCCGAAAACAATTGATGCCGCCAGCGGCAAAGCTTTCCAGCTTAGATAGCACAGGCTCCTTTTCATGTTTGCACTCAAATCTTTCACGTTTAGAGCAGCAATCATTGCCATAGACGACGACATATATGCCTCTCCATCAAGCATGTAATGCTCTAAAGCAGCATCTTTGCAATCAACCTGCATTGATTCAGACAAGCTGCTAGCAATAGACCCTTCACTTTCATGGCAATGATAATTCACATATATATATTCTATAGTAATGCGAGCTTCCCGCTCGATTGCACGTAAAACTGCAACAATATTATCACGTCTTAATGCATGTTCATCATGACCACCAAAAACAGTAATGCGCCGAGCTGCATGTATACAATCATCCCCCATAACAAGAATATCCACATGCCTGCCATGCACAAACAAACCTGCAACAACGACACCCGCTTTCAGACCTTTTAACTGCGCATAAAGTGCCGCATTGAGAGAGCAAACTAAATGGTGATCGTCATCTCGCTCTTCGCTTCTATCATAATCCGCATACACATCAGCTGGCACAGCCGTGAAAAAAACATGTGTTAAAGCTGGTCCATAAGAGCGAGTGGCATGAATAAGTATCTTACTAGCACCTTCTATCACGCCTTCTTCCAACAGTTTTTTCTCAATAACAGGTCCAACATATTTCTCAGGCGCATTAATCATCATCGCAAACGGTGTCGCGCCTTGATAGTCCGTCATGATAATTTTATGACCTTGCACTTCAGCAAGCTCATTTACTCGAGTATATTCGCTGCCATCAAAAGCAATAATTGAACCATCTAAATCAAGAATTACAGAATCAAAGTCATTTAGGTTCATAAAACTTTCACCAATAGCTCACCCTGCATCGTTAAAGCCAAGACAGGCTTTGAACGGTCATAATACTGAAAAATCGACCCCGAAGCATTGTCTTCCAGAGCTTTTTCAGGTGTTTTTAAATCAAGCCGTTCAGGAATAAAGTAATAATTCGCATCATGATTAGCTTTGCGTATATAATCACTCAAATCTCGATAACTAACAATGCGATTCTCGACATCAAAACGTCGCCGATCCCACGATTCACTCACAATACCTTCAGCCTTAGCAGCATCAAGAAATGCATGAGAGCGCTCCTGATACTGCTTAAACATAGCCGATTCTCTTCTAATTTCTTCCATTCGCACATCATGCTGCTGCAAAACTTGCAACTGCATCCTCGCGTCTGCACGGTGGTGGTATGCGGTTACTGCGCTGTAAATAGCAATTGGAAAACCAATCACTGCCAACACGGTGACCAAAGTTACCCGCTTATCCATGGTTCATTTCGCCTTTATACACAATCACTCTTATTGATTCATCTTATAATGAGCAGTCAACAGTACAACTCTGTTTTCATCTTGATTATTACCCGTTCCAACCGCCGTTGGTACGGTGCCATTCTGACGATACGTATTATTAGCAGCCCACTCACTACCAGGAACCTGGCTAGTTCCAGTAGTATTCAAAGCAACATCTTGCTGCCTGAACATACCTTCTCGAGCATCAGGCTTACCATCAATCATCTGATCAAGAGCACGAGCCAAATCTGGCGTTAAGCCACGAATAACCATAACATTGCCTGAACCACTATTGGTTCCGTCAACATTCCATTGGAAGCAAACCTGTAACTCAGCGGGGTTACCATTTGAATCTAAGTAGTTATAACGATCTTCTGACCCTTCTGCACGCCCTGGAGGCATACGAATTCCCTGGCGATCAAACAACGCAAATAGGCTTTGTGCCGACAAACCAGGGTCTCCAGTACCCACTGAGTTCGCGCCATAACCTTGACCTTCACAAATACGCAAACCCGTATTCGCCATGTTAACAGGAAGCCTTGCCGCCAATGGCGTGTTCAAAGTCACACTATTTCCATCAACCATATACACAGGGGCAACTTGAGAATCACCCACTACCACACCTACCCGTGTGTAATATTGATTATAAGCTTGAGCCCATTGATCAACGAATTTCTGTTTAATAACATCAAACTCCGCCGTTCTCTGTAAATCTTTACCAATCGATACTGCACCAAGAATCAACCCGATCACAACCAAAACAATCGCCATTTCTATAAGCGTAAAGCCTTTTGCCAGCTTTCCTTTTTGCTTAAACATAATCATCTCCCTTATTGATTCATCTTGTAGACTGCAGTAACAGTTACAACCTGATCTTCATCAAGGTTTGTCCCTGAGCCGGCACCAGCACCAAAAACTTGTGTATTATTCGTATTCCAAGAAATACCAGGACCTCCCGCAACACCATTCACAACACCAAGCTGGCGAAACATGCCCTCTTGAGCATCAGGCTTACCATCGATCATTTGATCCAAAGCTCGTGCCAAATCTGGCGTTAATCCAGCAATCAACATGACATTTCCCGCACCTTCTGGTGTAGCTGGAGCATTCCACCTAAAGCAAACCTGAATCTCTTGAGGGTTACCATTACTGTCCAGATAAGCAAAACGATCTTCACTGCCTTCTGCACGACCTGGAGGCATTCTTATGCCCGTCTGATCAAAATATGTATGCATAGTAGCTGCAAACAATGTTGCTGAAGGTGTTGCGAGAGTAATTCCTACTGGTGCTAGACCTTGGCAGATTGCTCCAGGAGAGGGTACTACCGCCATATTTCCTCCAGAAATAGGGGTACCAACCGGGGCTGCATATGCACTGCCTGCAACCATCAAGCGCGGTGCAACTTCAGAGTCACCCAATACCACCCCAACACGCTGATAATATATATTGTATGCTGTGGCCCACTGATCGATAAACTTCTGTTTCACAGTGTCATATTCAGCATTTCTCTGCAAATCCTTACCAATAGATACCGCTCCCAAAATAAGCCCAATTACCACCAGTACAATGGCCATTTCAATAAGTGTAAAACCCTTTTCGCCCGCTGTTCTATCTTTCATTCTAATCCCCTAGTTTGACGGGCTGCTGCCCTAATAAAAATATATATTCTACCGATGAAGCAGTGTGATATAAGTCACACTATACACAGCCTGCTAAGTTTTAAAACCTTTAATAGAAAGAAGAGAAACTCAAAGAAGATCTTGAATAAGGCTCCGCTTTTCACTTGTTTAACAATTTGACGGTATGATTAAAAATAATTACGCTTATGCCATAGGGCACCTCGAAAAACTTCGCCAAACTTGTGCGAAGTTTTTCGAGGTGCCCTATGGTTATGTAAAATTATACGTTGTAAGCTTATGCTTCCAAATTTCATCAACAAAAAGGTTCTGATTATCAATAAGCAAAGATACCAACAGGGTTATATGCAGGCGGCTTTTGAATGACTCATAAAGAAAAAATAAAGCCTATGTTTAATAAACAACTGAGCTTGCTATTTATAGTTAGTCTTATCTTTTTCTCAATATTTCGGTGGGATATTGAATCTTGGGTTCAGAGAAAATTAGACTTTGCTATCGCACAGAACCATCTCGATATAACTTATGATACATTAGACCTTCATCCTACAAGCCTAGAGTTGTCAAATGTTTACTTGCGCCTACTTGATATGCCCAAACCATTGCTCTTGGGTGATGTTTATTTGCAATTGGACTGGTCGGCATTGTGGAAAATGCGTCTGGCTGTATCGGTGAAGATTAAAAATAGCTTTATTCAGATGAGCACATCTATTTCATCACATAGCACATCCATCATGTTGACCAGTTTAACAGGTCAGCTAGATGTGAGGGCTGCACAGGCTTGGTATGGACAGACATCTCTAGCCCAAGCTGCTGGCAACGTGTACTGGCAAGGTAATATTAAAATAAATTCAAGTACAGGTCGCCCCATACAGACTGATTTACAAATAAGCTGGCAAGATGCAACACTCAATATGATGCAGCAGAGTTATATATTAGGCAATTATGTGTTGAATTTAAAACAAACTGAGCAAAACCAAGTCTGGACACTACAAGGTGGAGAGCAACTGCAAACCAAAGGAAGTGGAACATTACAAATAAATCGCAACCCACCTTTCATGTGGAAATTACAAGGTAATATTGACGTGAAAACCAGTGAAAACACCCCTTTGGCAGCAATCCTGCCGAAAACAAAAGGAAAAGTTAAAATTACGGGCACCTTGGGGCAACCTCAATGGACTCTAATGACTCAATAATTTGTAGTGATTAGGATGAAGGTACCCAATACCATCGGGCACCTCGAAAAAACTCGCACGAGTCAAACGATGTTGATTTTCACTCATAGCAAACCAATGAAGGCTTACTCAACAACCGCCTGTACATTTATAAAGCCTTGCCTTTCAGCTTGCTGAAATTTCACTTGAATCAAGCCAAGTCCTTTTTTAGATAACGTTTCAAAAAACGCCACTGTTTTATCGTACGGCGCATCACGCATTTGAATCAACAAACGCTGACCAGCATGCCCCCCTATTTGAGGGCGCAAACGTGTTATGAATTTACGTACCTGCGTTGTTCGAGCTACTTGATCCACCACAGACATCACACTTCCTTTACGCGCCTGCACGCCACCTTGAGCCTGCAAACGTACTGCCAGCAGTTCAGCATCATGCACCTCTTTTTGCAGCAACTGCAATGAGGTTTCCTTGCTATTCTGCGCATCATTTAATGGCAAAACAACCATAAAAACAAACAATACAAATGGCAAAATAACACTCGCAAACAATAATATTCGTTGCTCACGTTCCGCCAATGATTGATAATAAGGCATCCACCTTTGTTCAAGCATTGACTGCCAATATTGCTTGAAATTTAGCATTGTAAATTTATTCATCATATCTTTCATTACCAGAGCATCCGAAATGATACTTTTTCGCCACGGATATTGGTGTCTGCAATGCTCACTTCTTTCTGCAAGGATTTTTGCAGACTTGCCTGTATTTTATTTAAGCTTTTAATATCCTTTACTTCACCTGTCATATGCATTTTACCATCATGCAACTCTAGCGTTTTTAATTGCCAAGCTTGGGCTTTATATACTTCACTCACAGCCTGCAAACTTGATAGAAAGGTGGTATCAGCCACCCCTCTTCCAGCTGCTGCCTGACGCAATTGTGCTAATGCATCAAGCATAACTGGCTCATTCGGCAAACCTTGATGAAAAGCTGCTTCAATACGCTGTTTATAAACCTCAATTTGTTTATCCATACGATGCAACCCAATCACTGAACCAACAATCCAAGCCAGCAACACCAAAGCAGTCAATGCAGCACTCCGCTTCCATATATGCAAGTAACCCCATTCACGGCGTGAAGACCAACGTCCATGACGTAAGTTTAAAGCAGCTTTTCCATCACCTTGACATATGCTTAAGTTGGCTTCATGACGCGTTCGCTGTGTGTTTAGACACTCTCCTTGCCAAATTAAATTTTCTGCCCTTATTTTATCCAACAACACATCATAAATTTGACCATATACAGCATCATTTTGAGCATCAAAGCCCATAGCACAGCATGAATGCAGCAATTGCTGCCAAAGTGCTTCCACATCCCCATTTAAGCGGCGCATACCTCGCCATACCTGACCATCATATACACCAAAAAATACACCTTCATCATCTTGGTCAAGCACCAAGCAAGCCTGCCCCTCTTCTACATAAACATGTAAGCGTTCATAGCCATCTACCAAAACTTCTTTGGTATTTAGCCAAGGCTCAGAAGCTAACATGGATGTTCGCAATGATTCAGGCAAGCAAAACCCCATCCCCGCCACACCACTTTCACACACATTCAAATGCCATGTCAGCCACCAATCATTGGCATCCAAATCACTACTATCTGCCAGTTCCTGAAATAAAATAGCCACATCTACCATAGATGGTTGCTTTAAAGGCAAGCTAACATAACGTACCAATAGCCATTCCATAGGTATATACACACGACTGAGCAATACATTCTCATTGGGTAAACTAGGCAGCTCTGCAATATCAAGTGATTCAGATTCATCAGCAGATCTGACATCAGCATGCATGCCACCCGCTTGGTCTTTCCACATGATAGACGCACCATCCCAACTTAAATCAATACTCGGCAATGATTCTGATTCCCGCTTCATGGTTGCCACAACAATCGTTCACGCCAGAGCAATGTTATTTTTTCATGATCTCGAAACAATCCATACTCCTCTTGCCTATCAGCGCGACCAAATACCGCATGCACTCGTACCATAAAATGATTACTCACCACACTCAAGTGTGAAAACATCGCTTGCGCCTCTTTTCCTTGCGCCCAAAGCGCCGTTTTTAACACATCCACACTGTCATAAGGTCGATTACTCATGACATCAGCCTTATCCACATCGCTCATATGAGGGAATATAGCCAACAATACACTTTCTTGCACCGTGTTAACATTTACTTTGCTGTACACAACATCCTTAGCCAAAGGCCAAACCGTTACCACATCTTTTAGTGCATCTATGACATCTTTGTCAAAGCCTTTAATCAGACGCAATTCTGCCAGGCGATCCAAGTGCGCATTCTTTACACTGTAAGGCTTATCGTAATAACCAGAATCCTCCACACCACCTAAGCCAAAGGGCACATCGTCCACATCCATCCAATCCACCAGCGCATCCACCAGCGCAGTGTCCAAATTTTTAATTGCAAACAATCGTTTTGCCACATCGACCATGGACAACACAGCTTCACCTTTTACATCAACCAAGTCATTCAAATTTAAATACCTATTGGCATCAACTATTTCCCCTGAGACCAAACCATCATCGATTGGAAAAGGAGCACTCACCTGTGCCCAGTCATCATCCAAGCTATCTGTACTTCCATCACGAGCATCTTGCTTTAAAGTTACCTTTGCCAATGCCAATGCCGATAAGCATGCAAGCTCCGATTTCATGCTCACCACTACATTTTCAGCACGTCGCAATGACAGCATATCTTCATAGGCTGCTGTCGCCGCCCAAGCGGCAATTACTGCCACCAAACCCAGCACAATAATCAATGCTGCACCTTTCTCGGCATGCCTTTTATTGACGGCTAAACTCATAGCAATGCTTGGTACAACGGCATCAACCACTGCTGTGACTTATCGCCCTGCTGAATCGTCACGCGTAACGCCTTTGGCCAAACAAATACAGCACTCTTATCCTTCTCAGTCGCCAACCTTTGTTTCCATTGCCCATTTTTATCCATAATCTCAACATGAAATGAGGACACCTTTGCCAATACCATACGATCTGACTCAACGCTATCCCGCGCCCATGCCATGCGCGATTCACGCAATAGCTCATCATTATCTTCATTTATTTTATAATGTACGAGCGTTAAACCACTGCGCCCAGCCTCACGCACAAGCAACGTTAACTCATCCACATATGTGTCACCACGGGCATCCGAGCGTATTTGAATCGGTGGTAATTTTTTAATTGCCGAGTTTGTTAAGCCACCTACATCGGCTCGCAACTGTCTAGCCAACCATGATGAGGATTCGCTTTGATCTCGGACTTCCTGCAACTCTTTGAAGCCTTCACCCGCAGGGCCTAATGCCGTATAACTCACCCCTACAATAAGAGCAAAAACCGTGAGTGACATCAAGACCTCTAACAATGTAAAGCCTTGTTCTTTTGCTTGATATACTCGCATTATCTCACTCGATACATAAACAACATCACTTCTGGTTCATGACCAGCCTTCACAGCCACATTACGGCGTACAAAGTTATCCAACGCCGTTTTTTCGCTCCACGTTCGCCAATGTAGTGTTACGCCCTTAGCTTCAATATCACCCTGTTTTTCACTGCTAGGAATAGTTTCCAACAAGCGGTCTTCTGCCAAAATATTACGCGCTGTCTCAATGGACACAGCATGTAATATCAAGCTGCGCTGTACATCCGCTGAAGCTCCCAATCGCCCCATTAATGCAACCAGTGCAAAAGAAGCAATACCCAATGCCACCAACACTTCAATCAACGTAAAGCCTTGCTCATTTTTCATGGTGTATCATCCAATACATGAATACCACCAAGCCCTGAACGAAGCTCTATGGTTTTTTCTGCAGCTTCACTTTCACCTTTAACACCCAACACCACTTTGCCAGCACTCACTCGTCCATCAGACCAAAATAAAAAGCGTGCTAATGGTGGTTTTTCGCCATCTTTCAAATGCCCATAGACTAAACCTGCATCACCATTTAAATGCGCTCGCCTTACAATAATGGGGGCTTGCGGCAGCACAATTTGAAAAACATCATCTGCCAACGCTTGCCACTTACCATCACTATCGACCCATTCAAACGTCAAATGATCCGCATAGATTGAACAGCGCACCACTTTACCCGTTAGCTGAGCTTCTTCAGCCGCCAAACGCAATAGCTTTTGCATATAGCGCGTTTCCCCCTCAACACTTGCCCCCGTCGCTTGAAAAAATGACGGCACAACCATGGCCGAAAGCACCACCATAATCACAATCACCAGCAAAATTTCAATCAGTGTGAAACCTTTCTGTTGTACAGGTAATGAGCGGCTCACTTATTCCCAGTTGCCAATATCAGCATCAAATTCCGAACCACCAGACTTACCATCTGCGCCATAGGATAATATATCCACATCACCATGCACGCCAGGCGATAAGTATATAAAATCAAAGCCCCAAGCATCTTTAGGCAGTGTATCCATATAACGTTTGCCGCCTTTACCAGGATGCGTCAACACCTTCAAACCTTCGCTTGATGTCGGATATTTGCCATGCTGCAAACGATATAACTTCAGAGCCTGCTCAATATTTTTCATTTGCACCTTGGTGCTGTCCACCTTGGCTTCATCTGCTCTCTCAATAAAACGCGGTGCCACAATCGATGCCATCACCCCGATAATAATCAATACCACCATAATTTCGAGTAGCGAGAAACCACGTTCTTTATTTTGATAACCTTGCATATTCATTTCCTACCTCACTCCTTACTTAACCAAAAATCATTGCGTGACAAAGGGTCATACAAGCGCCGTTCGCCCTCAAATACGATCATATGTCTCTTCTGCAAACCCTTCAAATCATCCGCTTCATGAATCAAACGATCCATTGCCAACCACGAACCCCACAACCAACCATGTTGCACCAGTGCTTGTCGCGCATAAACTGAACATACGGGATATGCCGAACAAGAACGCCCATCCAAGTGCCCCAAAACACGTTGGTAAAACTGTATCATAAAGCCTTGCGGCGCAGTAATGGGAAAATGCATCGACTGCCAAACACCTGCACCCCCCAAACTTAACAAAGCCATCATGACATACAATTTAAAAGCATTGTTTAAGCTCACCATGGTCTACCTGGCAATGCTGATGCCTGCCATAGCTGTTGCCACCATTGCATATACACCTCAAAGCTTCCTCGCTCTGCCAATGAAATCGCTGAAAAAATAGTGCCTGACCATAACCACACCGTCAGTAATGCAAAAAATACGGTCACGGGTCCCATTTTCCGTCGTGCCGCCCATAATGTAAGTAGCAATAACGGCCACACAAATAAAGCTGCAACACCTGCATCATGCCAACGCCCAAGCCAAGCATGCCCAGCTCCTGGAAAGATGCTTGCCAAAAGTACCACTGGCCATGTTTGAGTAGCTTGGGGTTTTGCATGCGCTTGCCTATAGGCATCTACAAGTTTTAAATAATCATTATGCTTTATAGGCACTAATCGCGTTAATTGTTGCTTTTGCATGCGTAACAATAGCGAGGCTGCAATCATGCGCTCCCGCCATATATCACCTTGTGGCAACACAGCACTTGCAGCTTGCAAAGCAATAATAGACTGGTCTATTTTTCCTTCTGAAGCTAACAATAATGATTGTTTATATACCATTGAAGAAGGCTCTACAGCTTGCGCTTGCAGCGAAAATAACAACAAAAAAACAAACAACCAGCTTTTCATCAGCGTACCAAACTATTCATTTCGACAATGGGCAATAAAATAGCAACCGCCATAAGCCCTACCATCACCGCCATCACCAACATTAATGCTGGCTCCACTACAGTTAACATACGTTTTAAATTACGTGATATTTCCTGCTCATATTGGTTTGCAACACGTAATAGCATCTTATCCAATTGCCCACTTTTCTCACCCACTGAAATTAACTGCACAGCTAAATGCGGTACATGCCCAGCTCTAAAGGCATCTGATAAATTACCACCTTCACGCAATGATTCCCGCGCCTTTTCACCCAAACGCTGAAAAGGCAATAAAACAAAGCTTTGGTTAGCAATATGCATCGCAGCCAAAGTCGATACCCCACCCGATAATAACATACCCAAAGTTCGTGAAAAACGCGCAATTTCAATTTTACTCAATAAGTTAGATAAGGCAGGCAAACGTAAAAGCCACATATCTCGCCAATCACGCACCGATTCACGGCGCATCGCCAAACTTGCCGCTAACAGCAATCCCGCTCCCGAAATCAGTAGCAACAAACCATACTCACGTAATATATCTGATGCTGCAATGACCCACTGCGTTAAACCAGGTAACTCACCACCTGTATGCTCAAATACCGACACAATTTGTGGCACAACCCATGTCAGTAAAACAAGCATCACCAACATACCAAAACACAAAATAATCAATGGATATAAAATTGCCGATAATAGCTCCTGATTCATTTGTTGTCGGTTTTCCAACAGTTCAGAAAGCCGTTCAGAAACCGCTTCCAATTGCCCCGTTTCCTCACCTGCCGCAACCATGTTGCAAACCACATCATCCATGCCGATGGCACGTAATGCATTCGCCAAGCTTGAACCTTCTAACACCTGCTGACGCACAAACGAGACAGCACGGCGCGCCCGCTTAACCTCCATACCATCTGCCACGGCAGATAATGCTTCACTTAGTGTCATACCTGCTGATGTTAACGTCGATAATTGCTGAAGAAATAGTGTTGTTTCAACACCATTCAAACTTTTCTTCTTGTTAAGATTATCTGATTTTTTATGCCCTTCTTGTAATGTCAGACGCTGAACAATCAAGCCCTGTTGTTTGAGTTGTTTGCGCGCAGAACGTTCTGAGTCACTTTCAATTTCGCCGCGTTTACGTTGACCAGAAGCATTCAAAGCCTGCCACACAAACAAACTCATATTTCTAGCACACCCTCAGAAGACACCCGCAACACTTCCTCAACCGTGGTCATACCTGCAACCACATGCCGCACCCCATCTTGCCGCAATGTTACCATCGCTTCTTTTCTAGCCAGCCTACGCAAAGCAGGAAGCCCTTTACCATCATGAATCGCATTGCGCATAGCATCCGATACATTTAACATCTCATAAATCGCAATACGCCCAATAAAGCCTGTATGCATACACTGCTCACAACCAACGCCTTCAAACAGTTCGCTACAGTCATACATATCACTAGAGACTTCTAAAACAGCCCAGTCATCATCACGCACAGCCCTCGTTTGTTTACAATGCGGGCATAACCTGCGCACCAAGCGCTGGGCTTGCACCATCATCAAGGAAGATGCCACAAGATAAGGCTCTACCCCCATATCTTGTAAGCGAACAATCGCTGAAAGTGCATCATTGGTATGTAAGGTTGCAAATACCAAGTGTCCAGTAAGCGATGCTTGAATGGCAATTTCCGCTGTTTCCAAATCGCGAATTTCACCAATCATGACAATATCAGGATCTTGCCTAAGAATCGAGCGTAAACCTGAAGAAAAATCCAAGCCAATCTTTGGCTGCACTTGCATTTGTCCCACACCTTGCACTTGGTATTCAATCGGATCTTCAATGGTCATCACATTGTTATTTACACGGTCAACTTCCATTAACGCTGCATACAATGTTGTACTTTTACCAGAACCTGTTGGTCCAGTTACCAGCACAATACCATGCGGCATTTTAACCACCTCTTGCATACTTGAGAATTGCATAGAGCTCATGCCAAGTTCTGGCAATGTTAGTATTTTAGCACTACGGTCGAGCAAACGCATCACCACACGTTCACCAAATGCCGTTGGCAATATCGATACGCGCACATCAACATCACGCCCTGCAATACGAATCCCTATACGTCCATCTTGGGGATGACGCTTTTCCGCAATATCCAAGCCAGCCATCACTTTGATACGTGAAATCATGGCATTTTGTACACTTTTCGGAGGCTGTACAATGCTATGCAACACGCCATCAATACGAAAACGCACCACAACTTTTTTTTCAAAGGGTTCAATATGAATATCACTAGCACGATCTTTCATGGCTTGTGAAATCAACGTATTCACCAAACGAATAACGGGCGCATCATCCTCCGACTCTAATAAATCACCAATTTCTTCAATTTCTTTGGATAAGCCGTCACTATCAGAGATGTCTTCCAGCATCTGCTCTGCTGATGCAGAAGACATATCAAATACCTGATTAAGGCTCGTTAAAATAACATCTTTCGGAACCTGTACAGGTTGCACCTCACAGCCAAATATCCGGCGACAATCATCTAACAATTCCCACGGCCATTCTAAAACAGCATCTGGCACCGCAACAGGGCAATGCAAATCATCAAACGCCAATAAAGGTAAAATGGGTCCTTGCCTTAATATAGGCAGTGAAAACATTAACGTCCGTTCCACATCCACTTGCTCATATGTTAAACGGGGCAAACTATACATTTAATTTATTTATTTTCATGGGGCTGCATTGTTTTAGGCATATGCTTTTGCTCTTGAGGAAATAAAATCGTGCCTCCCTCAACTTTATGCTCATAAAGACCTTTTATATTATTATATTTTCGATTGGTTATCGACTCCAAGTAGCTCGAGCTTTTAATAATATGTGGTTTTAGAAAAACCATTAAATTTGTTTTTGCCTTTGTGTTCTCTGTAAACTTAAAAGGCTCTCCTAGCAATGGTACACTGCCAATACAAGGCACCCTTTGCACTTTGCCAGTCTCATCCTCACGCATCAAACCACCCAATACAATCATTTGCCCATCATTCGCCAACACTTTGGTTTTAATCGAGCGTTTGGTGGTAATTAAATCCGAGCCTTGCACGCCAGCCTTTGTGTCAATGTTAGAAATCTCCTGATAAATATCCAACGTGACTGAATCATCCCCAGAAATCTGTGGTGTTACGCGTAATGTCAAACCAATATCTTTACGCTCAATGGTTTGAAAAGGATTGGGATTTGCCGTTCCTGTCGATGCGCTTGTGCCCGTAATAAAAGGCACATTCTGTCCTACAACAATTTCTGCTTCCTCATTATCCAAGGTTAATAAATTGGGTGTGGATAACACATTGGCATCATTGTCTGATTCCAACGCATGCAGCAATGCACCAATGGACAATGCTTTGTTTACAACACCTAAAGTCAGCCCTGTAGGAGCCGTTGCAGTTAATACTGTGCTAACACTTGCAGGCGTTGCTAATGCAGCATTCGTAGTAAGCCCTGCGCCCACTGATTTTATATTTTGAAAGCTCTGTACGCCAGCCCCAATACCACTGCTTGCCATCCATTCTACACCGAAACGCTGGATAGAGTTTCCACTCACCTCCACAATCAACGCTTCAATCAACACCTGTCTGCGACGCACATCCAGCTTATCAACAATCCGCCCAACAGCATCAATATCACTTGGGTCCGCAGTAATAAGCAATGCGTTCGTAGCCTCATCAGCCACCACTTTCACATCACCTACAAACAATGATTTTCCTGGTAATTCTTTCGACCCCATTAAGCTTGCGAGCACGCTTTCTATATTCTTGGCCTTCGCATATTTAAGGTATCTAACCTGAAGGCGATCACTATCAGATTCAGGAGCTATATCGAGCTTCTCTATGACGCTAGCCACTTCATTCACCACTTGTGGTGCTCCCACTACAACCAATATGTTACCAGGTTGATGAGCAATTACTTTCATACCCAATGCGGAATTGGACGTTGGTGGATAAAGCTTGGTCAATGTTGATGCTAGCTTGCCTGCTGAGGCATATTTCAGCGTAAATATTTTAACTCCTACTGCATCTTTCCTATCCAAAAGCTTTAGCACCTGTTGAATGCGACGAATATTGCTGGATGAATCCGTAAGCAAAAGCATATTACCACGCGGGTATGCCACCAGATGACTATTGGGTGAAATTAAAGGGCGAATCAAAGCCACCAGCTGCTGTGAATTTGCATATTTCAGGCGTAAAACCTGCGTCACCATCGCATCATTACTTCTAGCGTTCCCCTCATGCACAGGTACAGCCTTTTGCTTGCTTTCAGCTCTAGGTACAATCTTAATCACACTTCCTGCATCTACAGCCGCAAAACCATTGACTTCCAGCACCGATAGAAAAATATTATATGCCTCTATTTCATCAACAGCTGAGGGTGAAACAATACTAACAGTGCCCTTCACTCGATTGTCGACTAAAAAATTCTTGCCTGAAAACCCCGCTACAAAATCAATAAACGCGCGAATATCGGCATTTTTGAAATTCAACGTTATATCGGCAGCAAATACAGCCTGTGAAAACAGCAGTAGTAGCAGCATACAGCCAGTTTTTATCAATTTAGAACACATTATTATTTTCCTGTTCATTACTTAATTTCATAATGGATGGGCATGATAGCGTTATTACGTAACAACTCCAAATCAATGAATCTTGCACTTTGTAAATTTTTATACATCGCCATAGCCTGTTTAGCACCTGTTATTCCGACACCATTCACTTTACGTAGTATATCACCATTTTTCAGACCTATTTTTTGATACAACGAGCCATTCACAATCGCCTTAATCACAAAACCATCTGGCTTACCATTACTAAAATGAGGAAATACACGCGCCTGGCTCAACAACTTCGGAAAATTACCTATTTCTTGATTCAGATATGAGCGTGTAAAGGTATGTTGTATCCTCTGTGGTTTTGTTATTCTAGAGGAATGAATGCCTACAGCAGCTTTTTCTTTTTTCAGCTCAATACGTTCAACCCTACCTGAGTTGTTTATAACGATAGCTGCCGCTTCCACGCGCGTCAGAGTAACACCCGCCTGGATAGCATCCCCCAACACAAATGCCTGCTGCTTGCCATTTAAGGCTACAACAGCAGCAGAGCGTTCACCAGCGAGAACAGTCCCCAAAAGCACAATATTTAAACGACTTAGCACCACTGGCTTGATGACTTTTTTTTGAACAATTGGTCGCGCCTTTTTTGCACCAAAAATGGGAATAACAAGCATTTTTTTCATATCCAATAAGGGCTTCACTTCCTGAGTTTCATCAAGCGTGCTTAATGCAAATTCACCCTTTATGTCGCCCGTTTGCCACCAAGATGCAACAACCCATGCCAGCAAAACAACCATGAATAATTCAATATAACGCGGCACGTTAGGCAACCACTTATTTATATTCATCACCACGTTAAGTAGCACCAACAGGTATGGTTTTCCAGCTATTATTAGACCACAACATTGTGCTTCTCAAGACATTATGTTTCTGTGGCTGATTCCATAAAGCAATATCAACCAAAGATAATTTGCGCAACATATTCAAACTCTGATCTCCGTTCCCTAAATTTTGCCATCCCTCACCCTGCGTAAGTGGCGATATAGCTTTCCAAGCGCTTGTAAGATAGCCAATTTTCTTTCCCAACATTTCTTTATATTGCCTCCCTACAGAAGTAACCCCAACATTAACACTGCCTGTACTGGGTAAGCTAGGCATAAAAATAAACATCATGGCTTTCAAAATCTTAATCACTTTCACCCTCTGGGTCCCTCGAAAAAATTCACAACGTTACCAAACTTATACTTTCCACTCCTAAAGAGGTGCTGATCAACTCAATGAATGATACCTATACGCCCAAAATCGCCAACACCTGCGTTAGCAAACTTAGCAATAGCGGGCTATTACTTGCACTTGCTGCCTTGGTGTTGGTAATTTTGAATCACATATCCACTTATTCAGAGTTAATCAGCACCTCCCTAACTTTCGTATTTAAACACCTAAAAATCATCGGCAAAGCCAGCAGCAACATAAACAAACTACTGTTAGCAAGGATCTGCAAATTAAAATCAACCGCTGAATGAACCAATAAGGCTACAATACCCATAAGACTACCAAAGCTCATTCCCAATGCTAACGATGAACGTTGCCTTCGTAAGGTCTGAACAATGATAAATAATGCAAACAGGACAACCGATGCAAGCAAGCCAAAGCCTATCACGCCTTGTTCTGCTAATATTTCAAGGTAATCATTATGTGTGTGGTTCCAGTAGCCCGAAAGAGAAGATGTTTTATATGTAGGGAAGGTTTCAAAATAAGTTCCTGCCCCTGTTCCTGTAAGCCAATAGTCTTGAATCAATGGTAAAGTAGCTGCATAAACATCATCGCGTTGCTCTGTTTGTATTGAGGTGTTTTCTAACCGTGTCATGACCTTTGATACGCCTACCCAAGAGCCCATCAAAAGAATATCAAGTAGAATAATACTACTTAAAAATATAACTGTCGCCCTTGGTTTTTTGCGCGCAAAAAGCATAAAAACAACACCTGCAATCGGCAAGCTAGTAAAAAAACCAATATTACCACCACGTGAATGCGTCAGCACCAATCCCAAACAAAGCAGAATTAAAATCAATCGAAGTCGCGCTTTAGAGCCTAATAGTATATCAGACCACTTTCTTAACCATACTTTCCAGCCCCCCAATGAACCAGCATCATTCATCATTGATAGCATATAACCAATACCAAGTGCCAGTGCCATTTCAAGATAGCCCGCGAGGTGGTCACGGTTCGTAAATGTTCCTGTTGCAGAGCCTATATGTGAATTTATGTCAGCCTTGGAAACAAAGAAGGCATACTCAGTGCCCGATAAAATCATAAAGGCTCCATAAACAGCCTGTGCCAGTGCACTCAGAACAATAACGTAAACCAATATGCGAATCTTTTGTTTTGAATCAATAACATACAATGTAAGGCAAAAAAAAGTAAATAGATAACTCGCCTCAACAACATCAAGCCATGTTGCATGCCTATCAAGCGAGATAGATGCCATAGCAACGCTTGCATCATTTAATTGTTGCAAGGCTGCTGCATGCGGTGACAGTAGTGTTAGTAGACTTATAGGAAGCGGTAGACACTGAAATATTAACCAAGCCAAATTTAAGGCTAAAAGAAACAATGCTGGTCGCGCGACTCTAAATGCTTGCGGCAACACAACTCCATGCCTAAAACAAGAAACCAGTGAGAAAATCGCTAGGGAAAAACACCATACTTCAGCAATTGATACCGCCCAAGGATGCTTACTACCCAAAGGAATAGGCAGCCATATTAACAACCCTAAATATGCATAAAAAATATTATTTTTTTGCATCTGTGACATAGAACAAACACTCATACATTAGCATTCTCGGCAAACAAAAAAGGCTCCGATTATCGGAGCCTTTTGCAAAACAATAAAGCCATCTATCAAGGGCTAACGCTACCGCCGCCATTGGGAGCAGGCGTACCTGGAGTAAATGTAGGGGTATCCCCAGTCTCTGTATCATCACCTGCTGCTGGCGCAGCAAATTTTTCAGTAGGGTCAAACTCAAAAGTAAAATTAGGGTCAATTAATTTTGCAGCATTCACAATGGGCGTTTGCTTATCTGTTGTTTTTTCAATCATGGCTTTCACAGCCTCTGTCAGGGTCATTTCGCTCTCATCAATCATCTCTTTAAGCAAATCAGCAGTTTGTTCTGAACCAGCTTTAATAGCCTCTTCAATCGTTGCTGTATCAGGAACCTTTGAGGATGTTTCTGCAAAACTGTCTATCGCAACCATATTTATTGCCAGCAGCATCATCGTAATAATTATTTTCTTCATTAGAGTTATTCCCTCTCAGGTAATTAAAATATTTATCGGCAGCATAGCAAAAATCATCCAAAGCACAAGCTGAAGTAGCAATATGAACTTAAAGTAACTTACATTTGCGTTATTTCAGCACTTAACGCAACAATTCAGGTACTCCAAGGTAATAGCCCTGCATTACATAAATTCCAGTTTTTTCCAATGCCTTTGCTTCACCTTCTGTTTCCACTTGTTCAGCAATAACTTTAATACCCAAGCCGTGAGCAATATCCGTCACTGTTTGTAAGAAAAAACGGTTATCGCCATGATTGGCAATATCACGGGTATAACCGCCACTCATTTTAATAAAATCTACTTTAAGTTGATGTAAAGTTTGGAATGAGCTTAAACGGGTTCCAAAATTTTCCATAACAATCTGACTCCCCTTGCTATGTAGCAAATCAACAAAATTTTTGGCACTTTCAATATGCGGCATCAGACCTTGTTCACTTACTTCAAATATCAACCTGTTTCCCAAATCAGAATGCTTATCAAAATGCTGCATCAACCAATTCCGAAATGATGGCTTACTTATCGAATATACTGATAAGTTCACCGCCAATACTCCATATACTGTAGTATTTTTCTCAATTAATTCTGTTGCCTGCATAATGACTAGTTTATCTAGCTGTTCACTTAAAGCCAAACGATCTGCCATCGAAACAAATACACCTGGCGCAATAGCTTCTCCAAATTCATCACGTATACGGATAAATACTTCTTTGTATAACACTTCCCCTAACTTATTAAAAACCGGCTGCCCTAATAGCTCAATTTTTTTATGTGATAAGCTTGATTCAATCAGTTTTTTCCATGCATCATTGCCCAGGGCTTCACTCTTTTTCCTTTGCACAGCATAACTATTCACCCCCATATAGCGAGCCGATGCCAGAGCCGCATCGGCATCCGACAAAATCTCACTCATTTGATAACCATCCTTGAATAAAGCTATGCCAATATGTGCTAATTCTTCAATATTGTGCGTTATCGCTAGAGCATTCATCGCATCGCTCAAGCTTCGGCCCACTTCATCTGCAAGCACCAAGTCAGTCTTTGGTAAAAGCATGGAAAAATCAGTACCACTCATACGGAATACTTCAGCAGTAGAATATTGCATTGATATTTCATGAAGTTTTTTAGCTATATCGACAAGCAATTCATTACCAGCCTGAATACCGTGTTGCTTATTATAATCTGCAAAAGCACTCATGCGAACAATCACCAATGAGCCGACCATGCCTTCTTCTCGAGCATGTAATATACTCTCCAGCATGGTGTTAAAGGCACGCCGGTTTCTCAAACCTGTCAGCGCATCTTCATGGGCCTCTTTATGCATTTTTTCGGCACGATCACTAAGCTTATGAATAAAATCTCGTAGTTTCTCCGACATATTATTCATTGCTAAGACCACCCGTTTCAATTCGCGCGTACGAGGTATTTGTTCTTGCACTGGAAATTCACGATCACAAATCGCCAATGCTTGTTGTTCAACAGCTTTAAGCGGGTGAAGTATTGTTCTGAGCAATAAAAGAACGGCTCCCAAAGAAGCAACAAATGCCATAACCGACCACCAAAATGTTTGCTGGGTCGTTTGCCATAATTTTTTATACGCCAGCCCTGGGTGAGCCACTATCGTCAACCTACCTGTTTGCATCCAGCCTGTTGTAATAATGGATTCCACTTGTGGCGTTTCCAATGTTAAACGCTGGATAAACCATGCAGGCACCCCCTCAATTTTCGAGGTATTGTCACGTTCAATAATAATTTTTCCAGATATATCACTTAATGTTAACGACTTATAATAACCACTATCAAAGGCTGCATTGACCATGGTATCCACGGCTGCTATATCTTTACGTTGCATATGTGATGCCAGCGATAATCCGAAAGAATCAGCGATATTTTGAGTTTGAGTTTCTAGCTGCAACATCAAGTAAGAACGCGTATTCTCCACACTAATCCAAAATGTACCTATAAAAATAAGTAGAAACATGCCAGAAATAAGTGCAATCAATTGTTTGGATAATGTCATAATATTTCCTTATCGTGTTATATTTTTAGCCGTAAAACTACGGCCTAAATTTCGTTCTTGTTGCATACGGAGATTTAAATCACGCCACAGGTTGATACGTTGAGAGCCTCCTGCCACACGACGACCTTGCCCACGTTCTTTCGCCATCCACAAATGACTACCATTAAAACTGTACACGGGTAATAAATCACTGCGTTGTGATGCAGCTTGAATACGCTTGGTTAAATTATCTAAAATCAACGGTTCGCTTTCAGGTGTTTCATAGTAGGCGAGCACCATATGCGCTTGGTTCAGGCGTATCGCTTTCACATACGTAATACGCAGTCGCTCATCAGGCACACCAATTTCAAGAAGTGTAAAGTATTTTGCAATGGAGAAATCTTCGCAATCGCCAGCATTGGTGGATAGAAATTCCACAGGTGTTGCCCAATAATCTTCTCTATTCCAATGCTTCTTATCAGATATAAAGTGCATTCTATTAAAAAAGCTATTTACTGTATGAATAAGGCTCCACTCGCTATTATGCTCAGCCTGTTCAAACTTTATCAACGTTTGCCAATCACTCACCCGCCGCTTAGCAGCACTGCCATAGTGCAATTCAATATTATGGAGAAACTCGGCAGAAAAGCCTCCTTTACCAGCATTGACAGGCACACTGAGCAGCAATACAGTGCAGAAGAAGAACCTCTGACATAGCTTTAATGGAAACATCAAGCTATAAAAATCATACAAAAAAAAACTGTATTTAAACTTCTCATCGGCATACACTCATTGCTTGACCTCTAGCAATTTGCTGACAAAACCGATCTTTCAATTGACTCTCTTTTAAAGCACGTACCACCTCACCTTTACGCTTCTCTGATGTTAGCAGTAAATAGGATTTAACAGCCTGCTGGCTTTGTTTATCTAAACCTGGCCAAACGAAAACCGCTACTTTTACCGTGTCTGATAAAGTGTTTTTTTCCCATGGAGAAAGCTGTATTAAATGCAGCAAACTATCTCGCATCTCTGCATCCAGCTCGCCCACAAAAACTTTATTATATAACAAATTGAGATAGCCATAAGGCCAACTAGGTCTCAGTGCTATAACAGTTCGGTAACCTGCTATGGCTTGTTTATAATCTTGCAACGATTGTTTGGCAGAGCTATCCATATTTCCTGCACGGTAAAAATAAAGGCGAGCCAAAGCATTCTGAAGGTCAGCATTTTTTGCATCAAAAGCCAACATTTCTTTTACCGAATCCAACATACCCTGCCATGCATTCAATGTTGGTCTCTTGTCTGGGGACTTTTGCCAATGATCAAGCGCAGCATGGGTTCGGTATTGAACCACATAACTCACCCCAGCACGCGCAGAAAATACAATCAACACAAGCAGCACGGTAATGAGAATCATCATCCCAATACGTTTAGCTCCCGTAGGTAATACAGAGACACCTTGTGCGCTCACTAAAACAAACCCGCGACCATACTTTGTGGGGATGCATAGGTTAGCTTAGCAGCGGCAACTTCACCAATCAGTTCAGCTGCTGCCTGCTGAGCTGCAAATAATTCAGGTGGACGATGATGCAAGTTATGTGCATCAGAAGCCAACACATCACACCATCCTTTCTTTAAAATATATTCAGCAACTTGCTGTGAAGGCTCGCCGAAGCCGCCTATTACAGAGCGTCCTGTAATTTGAAACTTACAACCCAAATAATGCAAAGCTTCAATTTTATTGCGATTACGCATCAATTCTTTATTACGCTCAGGGTGAGCAATCAAAACATTTATATGTTGTTTAAGAAGCCAGCCTAGCATCTGCTCCGTACCTGGTGGAACATGGCTATGTGGCAGCTCCAGAAGCATTGTTTTATGACCATCCATCGCTTCAAATAGCGGAATATCATCCTGCTCAAGCATGGGTAAGATTTCTGGAGATAGGCGTACTTCAGCAGCCATTGCAATATGCAAAGAAATATTATGCTCAACAAGCCCCGACTGAAAAACCTTAAAAGCAGCCATAATTGAAGCGCGATTATTTTCATAAAGACCAGGTTGAATATGCGGTGTTACAACCATATGCGTCACACCATCACTTACCGCGTGGCGAGCTAATGCAAGGGATTGTTCAAGATTATCCGCCCCATCATCAATCCCAGGCAGTAGATGACAATGAATATCATACATAAAGTCTATGCATAACTAAGTCGTTGAAGGTTATGCCTTCTCATCATAGCCATAATGGTCATAATAACCACTGTATTCATACCCATATGATACTGATTTATCCACATTAAATTTATTCAAAACAATCCCTGCAATCGGTGCATCATATTGCAGCAAACGTTTGATACCATTTTTTACCAAATCTTGATGCGTTTTATCAGCTTCCACCACATAAACCACTGCCTTGGCATATTTCGATAATACCAATGCATCACTTACTGCCTGCACAGGAGGCGAGTCAATCACAATACGATCATAATTTTTTTCTAAAAGTTTCATTGTTTTGGCAAAACGTTGAGATGATAACAATTCAAGTGGATTAGGAGGCAGCATGCCACATGGCAAGAAATCAATGCTTGCACTCTTAACATGATGAATGCATTCACTAAATTTAGATGTTCCTGCAACAATATTACACAAACCCAGCGAGCTTTCTGCACCAAAGGCTTTTGAAAGTGAGGGTCTACGCAAATCTGCTCCAATAAGCAGGACTTTCTCCATTTTTCCCATCGCCATCGCTAAATTACTACTGACTGTTGTTTTGCCTTCGCCTGGCACAGATGATGTCACCAAGATTACTTTGTGAGGATTATCTAAGCTTGAAAGAATCAACCCCGTACGAATCGTGCGCATCGCCTCACCATAAGAGCTTTGCGCGCCCTCATCCAGCATCACAATAGCCTGTGCCTTACGATTTTTGGCGTTCGATTGAATCAGTGGCAATATACCCAGCACAGCTTGATCGAGTTTCTCTTCAATATCTGATGGTATTTTAAAAGTACGGTTCAGTGATTCAAAGAGTAACGCCAACAAAACACCTAACATCAAGCTTGCAAAAAATGCCAGTCCAATAATCTTGTTTACTTTTGGCTTGATAGGCACAAGTGGGGCAATTGCAGGGTCTGAAATACGTGCGTTTGCAGCTTGTAGATCCACTGCCTGACTAGCCTTTTTAAAACTCTCCATAAAGGTATCATACAGCTGACGGTTGCCTTCAACTTGACGCTGTAGCTCTCGTAACTTCACAGATTTCCGACCAATATTCTGAATCTTACCCTTACTACGTAGAAGCTGCTGTTCTGCTGCTCTAAGCTCAGATTTTGCCGCAATAAGCTTGGGGTGTTTCGCCCCATAGCGTTTCGCTAGTTCAGCATATTTAGCACGCGATATCACAAGTTGACTGGTTAATTCATCCAACTCTTGTGCGGTTAAAGTGCTAACCCCTTTCACATCAATAAGGTCATTGGATTCTTTATAAGATTGTAACGCAGCTTCTGATTGCTCAAGTTTATTTTTTAATACGGCAATCCGCTCTTCCATCCAGCGTGTTGCCTTTTGTGTCATTTCAAGTCGTGATACCAATTGATCATCAATATAAGCATTACCCAAGGCATTTGCCATTTGAGCCGCCAATACCGCTGACTCTGCCTCAAAGCTTAATTGAATTAGTTGTGTGCCATTGATTAAAGACACGGTTAAGCGTCTCTGAAGCTGATTAACAATCAAATCAAGCATAGGCTTTTCTTTTTCAGCCTTTTCATCAAGTGAAAGCCATGCTTTCAGTGTTTCGATGGGATGAAATCCGCCTTTTTTCGGTAAGAACTCTTGATTACTCTCAAGTTTTAAATCGTGAATAACATGCTCAGCCAGCTTGCGTGACTTAAGCAACTCTATTTGCGTAAGGTAATACACCCTACCTTTACCTTGTAATGCAAATAATTCATCAACAGATGGCAATTTAGGCTGCTCCTGCTCAATTAATAATGTTGATGTCGCCTTGTATATAGGAGTCATAGAAAGAACAACTAATGCCACAAGTAATGTGATTAAAAGCGCTAAGCCCATAATCCCCCATTTACGGTGATTGATAATATGCCAATATTTCTTTAAGTCTATTTCTTCTTCAACAAACGAACCGACGTTATTATTGTTTTGCACCCTACACTCCACTCCACTCATCCCACTATGATTAAGACAATGTACTTAAAATGTAACTATTCAGCATGATATTTTCAGGTGTCATTCCGAGCGAAGTCGAGGGATCTTTCATAGAGATTGCGTTAAAAGATGTCTCAACTACGTTCGACATGACACATGATTGCGTGTTTGAATGAATATGCTGAATAGTTACCTTAAAACAATCCCTGTTTAATAATAATAACATCGCCAGATTGAATTTCTGTGTCCATATTATCTACATGATGCATATTTTCGCCTTGCCCATCATGAATAACATAAATTTTATCTTCATCAGCACGTTCTTTCATACCACCGCCCATCGCAATAGCTTTGCGATAAGTCATACCCGCGTGATAAGCATATTTTCCAGGCTGTTCTACTTCACCATTCACAAAAAAGAAGCTTCGTTTTACTGTAATAATATCACCAGGCAAAACTCTCGTTTCAAGCTTTATTTTCTCTTCATGCTTATCTTTATCCTTGGCGTGAATTAAGAAAATCTTATTTTTATCAGCATCCTCATTAAAACCACCCGCAAGAGAAATTCCTTTGCGCGCATTAAGACCAGGTTTGTAAGGGTACGCTCCAGGTTTTTTTACTTCACCATTGACAAAAAACGAGCGAAACTCTTCCATTGAAACACGTACTTGAGGGTTAATTAAATAGCCATCGGCAAGCCCTTTAACAAGTATATTCTCCAATTCGGATAATTTCTTACCAACAGCATGCACCCTTCCCAAAAAGGGATAACGTATATCTCCTGAACTACCCAACTGAACTTCCATATCTAACTCAGGCTCACCAAAAACATGGATTTTAATTTTATCACCCGAACCAAGCTCGTATTCATCCACAACATCGCCTGCGCTCGCAGCTGCCACCCATAGTACAGATGCCATACATGCTACAAGCAAGTGATTCAATACCTTTCTCATGGCTCTCCCTCTACTTTCCAAGCACCAAGCTCCTAGAGTGTTCCTACTAGATTAAGCGTCCAAATGTTTTGTTTATAGCTAGCCTTTACAGCATTTGATGAGTTATTAGTATACTCATATAGTGGTTGAATAGCCAACCAACGCAGCCATTGATAACTCACTGAAGCACTAGCCTTCGTAATATTATCTACACGCGCGCTACCACCCTGATAGTCCGCTTTACTGTAACTCAGTGTTGCCTCATGATGCACACGCTGATTCCATGTATGATCCCAAGCAAGGTCAACTCCCGTATTCTTAATAAAACTACCTGAACCATCGGTTTCATAAGGCATTGAACTTGTTTTCAAAGTCCAAGATGAATAGCTCATTGGCAACCATTCAACACCCACTTCCCAACTGAAAAAACCAGCATCTATTAATGATGCCTTGGTAAAGTTCTTTTTCGTGTAACCAACGCGAGCCTTTCCTGATGTTTTCCCAGTAGCCTCCCAGTTCAGCCCTACAAAATATACTTGCTCTCTACTATCAAGATTTACCAAAGCCGTTTGATATTGATAGTTAAACTGCGTGTAACGCGCTTCCAACACTGCTGATGTTTTACCTGTTAAATCATAATCAAATTCAGCAATACCGCCAATGGTATCAAGGTCACGTGCTATGGTACGCGTACGGTTGTTGCTATAGCGTTTATTACTATAATCGCCACTTATAATTATATGTGCATTTGCGCCATAATTTACAGATGCTCCCACATTCGTTTCATGGTATTTATCAGGAGTCGAAACCGCTGCTGCAGCCCCACCAGTAAAGGTTGAACCTCGCGTATCATGACTTAAGTTGTAATCAACATTAAAATCAACCATTAATTTGCGCGAAAGACCTAGGTTTGCCTTAAAGCTGGCGACTTGATCAATGAAATCATCTGCATGACTTTGATGATAAATACCTTCCGACAAGTTATAACCCAATTCATACTTATTTGCACCATCATCTGCCTTTAATGCAACACTGGGATCAATTGTAGTAATCCAACTTTTTTTAATCGCATTTGCCGACTCTTGCAAAAATATATTATCATTTCGAGATTCACCCAATGTAATTTGGGGCACAAGCTGCATGTTGCCTACTGCAATTCCACCCGCCTCCGCCGATGCTACAGATGCACCAAAAAACAAAGCCATAACTTGTGTCATGGCAATCACCACTATACGTTTTTTCATTTTCCACCAACCTTATTTGTAGCCTTACATGTGAGAAGGCATGATTATTTTTTTCGCAAAATACACCTTTTAAAGGTTTTTACAAGCAGTCTATTACATCTACCTTTATAATTTCCTATTCCTTATAGCTGGCATATATCATTACGTCAAATAAAGCTTGATGCTGCTACTATCTAGAGCTTCCTCAAAAAGTCGTTTGTTACATTTTTCCACCAAAGAGCGCAGAGAGAGGTACATGTGAAAGCAACATTGTCCCGGTTCAAGATGCGCCGAAACGTCAGGTTTCAAAAGGTTGAGTGCTGTAACACGCGCCCTTTTGAAACCTGTAAGTGAAGGAAACAAGCAGATTGCTAGGGAGGTGCTATTCAACTCAATGAATGATGCCTATACGCCCAAAACCGCCAACTCCTGCGTTAGCAAACTTAAGGGCACCTCGAAAAACCTCAGTACTTCGCCAAACTTGTGCTTTTCACCCCTAGCTGCGTTGAATAAAATGGACAATAGCGATGCTATGACTCATTTTATTGCGCCTTGCTATGAGCGAAAATCAACGTCGTTTAACTCGTGCGAGGTTTTTCGAGGTGCCCTTAACAATAGCGGACCTATTACTTGCGCTTGCCGCCTTGGGGTTGAAAATTCTGAATCGCATATCCACTCATCCAGAGTTAATCAGCATCTCCCTAGGAAAGCGACGCTTTATCGCTTCACTTTCTTGCAACTAACAAATGAATCAATCGTATATAAAGCGTCAAAACACCAATCTAATCAAAAATAACTTATTCTCACTTCTGCCTGCGTTGAAACATTTGGATTGATATCAAAGCTGATAAAGCAACAAAAGCAATTGATAGAAGCGCACTAGACAGACCTTCTTCTACCCACGGCTTTACTATAAAATAGCTCGCACTAGCAATGATTAACACCAAAGAATATTTAGCATCATATTTCAAAACATAAAACCCATACTTCTTAATATAAATGGCAATATACACGTAGCCTACAAAAGAGCCTAGAGCTAAGCCTGCTATAAAACCTTCAAGATCAAAATTTAAAAAACCAAGATAAGAAGCAAGAAGCCGAACTATAAATATGTATAACCATGTCGTCGCCAATGCTCGACTATCACCCATTGCTAAGGGAATCCCCCCCAATGAATAAACCATCATCTCAAACCAAAGAAAAAGTGCAATGGCAGGCGCAATCCAGACGGCATCATGAAAACTTGCTTTATATAAGTACACAAAGAAAGGGCCTGATAACAAAACTACACCCAGCGTAACAAACAGCATGAATGGGAGCATCATGTTTCGAATCTTGTTCGCCTCTCTGACTAAATCTTCCCTAGGTTTCTTCGCAAACTGAACAAAAACAGGGTATAGGAATTTTGATGCTAACATTTTAACTACAAAATTTGGTAGCTGAGCCAATCCAAAAGCCACGGCATACACACCAAGCACTTCCATTGATGCTATTTTACCTAAAAGAAGCTTATCCGCCTGCATCGCAAGGAAACCAACAAAAGAAGATGCAAATACCCACTTCCCAAAATGAAATAATTCTTTAAAAGCATCGCTTTCCCAGCATAATCTATTCTGAACTTCCGACCTGTGCAGCACATGTCCAAGCACAACCAGCACAAAGTTATTCACAATAATTCCAAGCACTAATGCCATAGCATCTCGCCAAACCCACGCAGCAATCACCGATACAATAATAGAACACAGCTGGGCAATGAGTTCATAAATCGCCAACCGCTTAAAGCGCATGTCCCTCATCATTGATACTAAAGCCGTTGATTTAAAGCCTTGAACAAAAAGACCAAATCCTCCAACTACCAACAACCATTGCAGCTGTTCTTCACCATAGAATTGAGAAGCAGGTAATGCAATCAAACAACAAAACAACCACAGCAACAAACCTCGAAGCAGCTGAAATGTCCAAGCTGTATTATAAAACAAAGGCTCGTCACCTCGTTTACTGCGGATAAGCGAAGCGTCAGTCCCTGCATCTGAAATCATCACAGCACCATAGAAAAATACTGCGGCCAAAGCTGCAAGTCCAAAATCCTCAGGCAATAATAACCACGCTAATATGAGGTTACTAAACAGTCTTAATACTTGTCCGCCAGCATTGGATGCTAAGACCCATATCGCGCCACTTTTAAGCACAGAAATAAAGACTCCCTTTTCTTGCAGTGATAAACAACATCAAGAGCCCTCTTTCCTAGAGATGATTTCATTGCTTAAACGGACGTAAAAAACAAGTATTCCTATTGCAATAGTGAACAATATAATTTCGCCGAACCAATTAAAAATTCTATCCAGATGAGCATATTCAGGCAAATCTTCAACACTTTCAAACCATGCATAACCCAAAAATAAATTGAAAAAATCAGAACGTATCAGACCTTTGGAGAGAAGACCTATGGCATATAATATATCTGGTATTAGGCCATATAGACCAAACAATCCAATCACCACTGGGAAATAAAGAAACCAGTCGCGATCAAAACTATATAACTGTCTAAACCAGAGAAATTTTTCATGCAGCCATTTGCGCTTAAAGCGCACAGCTATAACAAGCATTGAGCCCAGCATCGCACCATTTGCAAAATAAAAGTGTTTAGCTGGCATGCGACTTCCTCCGCTTACGCCTTTTTCGTTTCCTTAGAGCTTTAATCAATCGAATGTAGTGCAAAATAATCAGCACATAAATCAACCCACAAAGCATCGCCACTTTGTTAAGTCCAGTCAGATAGTTCGCCACAAAGGAGCTGTGGTGTAGCCAACCATAAGCACCAAACAGATTCACTGCCTCTCCAATATAATGCTGTAACTCCCCCATGCCACCCAGCTCAAATACATAAGGCATAGCAAACCATATACCCATAAAAAATGGAGTTAAAGGCGCATAAATCGCAGTCTTATCATGCCCCAATCGGGCAAGTAAAAACAACCAAAACAGTGCATAACCCAGTACAAAACCAATCATAAAGTGCGTGCTTCCTTGCACTACTTGTACTTCAATCATCACTGCGCCCTGTTTTATTCCACTTGGATTCACGCGAAGAAATAAAGGACGCATAAATCGAAAGCTTAGAGAAAATATAGGCGGGGATAGAAAGCAATTCTTTAAGGCTAATGATGTCACGTGCAAAGCAATACCAAGCGCTAAAAATAGTGCTTAAGAACAAAGCACTTCCTAAAGCTAAAACTAAAACTAAAAAGGGATTAAAAGACATACCAAATAAGCTTGCCATACCCATTATCATCAAGCCGACCAATAACAATATCGACTGAAGGGCAAGTGGAGGCACCATTAAATCCAACCCCAAAGCAAGTAGTTTCACATCTTTTTTGCTGATTGCTGCAACGATCAATCTAGGCACATGATGCAGAATCATCATGATGTGCCCATGCTCCCAGCGCTTCCTCTGTGTTCCAGCATCAGATTCCGAGCTAGGAAAGGTACTACTAACAAGTGCTTCAGGGCAAAAACGCGTTGGACTTCCTTGTATGGCGAGTTCAATGCCCATTTGCATGTCTTCCACAATGGCACCACCACCCATATCCATATCTTTGATAACATGCCAAGGAAAAGCCATGCCAGTTCCCATCAATTGAACAGGCAAACCCAAACGAGACAAGCCTAGAGGTCGCATCTTATTTTTCACCACCCATGCGAAAGCAGCCACTTTTATTTTTAATGATGCTTTCTCCCCTGCATGCATCAAATCAAGTGCCTGAATGGGTTGATCATACATTGCCACATTACGGGCTAACGCATCAAGGCTGCCTTGCTTCACAACACAATCAGCATCAACCATGATCAGTGCTTCTGGCGGTTGTTTGTGAAGTACCTCTATCCCATGCGCAAGCGCAAAGCCTTTACCACGATTCTCTTCATCATAACGCTCAAGAACTGTCGCACCCATTGAAGCAGCAATCGAGGCCGTATCGTCTGTGCAATTATCTGCAACAACCAACACCCGATCCCCTTCTTTAAGTTGAGACATAATGGATGCGAGTGTATCCGATATCACTGCCGATTCATTATGAGCTGGAATCAATACCACCAGCCCTAATCTATCTACTACCGCGCCTTTCTTGCTTCTAGCTGGCAATAACGAACAAAAAAATTCAAGGATAATAACTAGCACAGGCAAAAGAAACAGTGATACGACTATCCACATCAATGCTTCAATCATTTTTCAAAGCTTCCTGAAATAGCTTCTTAAGCTTTGCAGACTCTATCCTTACATCATGGTTGATACACACTTGTTGATATGCATACGTACCCATGGCTTGCAATGATTCAATCGGTGTTTCCAGCACATCTATCAAAGCATCCGATAAATCCTCAATAGAGCCCGCAGGAATAAGCCAACCACCTTGCTTATCCTTAATCAACTCTGGAATACCTGCAATCGATGTTGTCACGCTCGGTCTGTGCAATGCACAAGCCTCCATCAATACAACAGGTAACCCTTCCGCAAAACTAGCTAACACAAGAGCGCGACTTGCTTTGATTTCATCCAACACCTGTGAGCCTGAAATCCACCCTGTAATATGCACTTGCGAAGTAAGTTTATATTTCTCAATGAGAGCTTCTATTTCATCACGCATCGGACCATCGCCTGCCAAAACAAGTTCGATAGCAATGCCTTTTTCTTTGACCCTGTGTATTGCTTCAATCAGGAGAAGCTGGCCTTTCTGCTCACACAAGCGCCCAACACATACCAGCCTATGATTATCAGGTACTGGGGTTACCTCTGACTCCAAAAAATCTGACCCTAGAGCACAATGAACTATATGAATCTTATTCCAACAAGAAAGGTCACACCAGCGAAACAACTGGCTACGACCAAAAGAGCTGATCGCAATCACAAATGAAGCATGCTGAATTTTCTCTCCCAACGATAAAGCCTCCGGTTTATCAAACTCTTCGGGGCCATGCACTGTAAAACTGTAGGAAATACTACCCAACAACTTAGCGAACATCACAACCGTCGTTGAATTGGTGCCAAAGTGTGCATGCACATGCTGAATGTCATGTTTTTGTAGGTAATCAAGCAGTACACAAGCTTCAATAAAATAAATGATATGCTTTGCCAGCCCAACCTGAGAGCGCAAACTTAAGCGAATCATCGTCAGACATGCTCTCCCAAATCGCTTTGGTGAGTGCAGAAAGACCTTAATTAACGCGCTAAGAATCGTTGTTTTTTTCTGGTCTGCCACATACGCTGTTTTGCTTAACTCAGCTCTATCATCATCACTAACAACATCATTACTTCGCTCACGCTTCACAGAATAGCGGAATACCTCCACCCCTTGATTTTCCAATTCAAGTATCTCACGGCGAATAAAGCTCTGACTAACCTTAGGGTATTGATTAACAAAATAGGCAATACGCATGAATAATTTCAAATCCTTTTTGAGCATTGATACAATATAGTCATGGAGTGGCTTATCCATTACGCCGTCATGCTCGCGCAGACGGGCATTCATTGATTTACAATGTGCCAGATTCCCACCTTCACGGGAATGACGAGCAAAAAGCATCGTAAACCTAAACCACTATAGCATTTCCTTGAAAGAAAAAAAGCTGGTGATTAAATCACCAGCTTTTTTATTTACCCATTGACCTGCTTAATGCTTTTGTTGACGCAAAATCGACGCTTCGCGTAATGCATTTTGCTGATATACATCCAACACATGAAGACGATCCATCTCTTCACGTTCACGAAGTGTATACTGATCCACACTATTTTGTTGCTCTGCCTGCTGTTGAATCTTTGATTGCTCTAAAGCAGCTTGGTCGGTATCAGCAGCATTTGCAAAAGAAATTCCTGTCATCATTGAACATGCAATCAATATTATATATTTCATATCTATTCCCCTTAGTTGACGGTCAATACAGCAGGAACAGATGATGTACCCACTGTAGCATCCAATTTATCATGGTAGGTAGCCGTAATGTTCGCTATACCAACACCAACACCTCTTGCTTTGCCAACCAAAGGCCATGTACTTCCAATTGTCGCTGCTGCATGATTATCGGACAACCAAATCACCTTGTAGGTCAAATTGTGTGTTGTACCATCACTATACGCCCCGTAAGCTGCATAAAGCTGCTCACCCGTTGTTAGAATCGTTGCGACCAAAGGTGTAACTTGAATATCTACAAGCGTTGCACCTGTAACAGTCAGCGATGAGGCCACTGAACTTTGCACACCCTTATAATGAGCTGAAATACTTGCAACTGTAGAACCCATGCCATACACACGAGCATTGTTTAACCATGCAGCATTGCCAATCGGCGCATTCACTTGGTCACTACTATTCCAAACAACATCCTGATTGCTTAAAATAACACGGCTACCATCACTATACACACCTGTTGCGCGATAATACTGGTCCATTTTCAATGGCATCGATAATACTGCTGGCGTAATTTCAAGATCAACCAAACTCACATTATTAACTGCAAGTGCTGATGGTGTTGTAATACCACCAAAAGTTGCACTGATATTCACAAGCCCGCCAGGTGAAAAAGAAGCCATCTTAGCATTAGAAATGCCGCCATTACCAATTCTTGCAACAGCTGCATTATCGCTACTCCACACTGCTTTTGAGCTAACATCAAACTGGCTACCATCTGAATACACAGCAGTCGCCGTATAACGTTGTCCCAAACTTGCAGGAAGGCTTGCATCACGTGCAGTAACATTTACAGCCGTCAAAACGGGAGAGTTAACAAAAACACTAACTGAATCATGCAAGCCTTTATAAAAGCCTCCAATCGTTGTATTGCCTGTATTTAATCCTGTTACTGTAGCAATGCCAGGCCAGTTATTACCAATCGGTGCAACTGTAGGCTGAGTTGACAGCCATAATGTGTCAAAAGACACATCCTTTTCAGTGCCATCCGTATAAGTCACAACCGCACGCAACCTGTATTGTTGCCCAAGAGGAATATCTTTTGTAGCTGGCGTAATCGTAAGGTATGCAGGAGCCACTGCAGGAAGCACTGTCACAGGTACAGATAAAGTAGAGCCGTTAAATGTCCCTGAAACTATCGCACTACCCGTTGTCACACTTGTAACCTGACCACTTGGTGAAACACGTGCAACCGAAGGGTTTGATGACTGCCAAGATACTTGATTGGTAATATCTTGTTTGCGATCTGTATTGAAGAATGCCACAGCACGTAACGAGTAACGGTGACCTACATTATTTTTAATGAAGTCTGCAGATAGTTCGAAACCATTATAAATACCCGCTGTAACAGTCATCGCCACATTATCCGTATGCGAAACCCCTAACGCATCCACATAGTTCCCTGTGATCGTTGCCAAACCTGCTGAAACACCATCCGCTACAGCCATATTTGCAGCATCATTTTTTATATTCACAACACCACTAACACTTGATGACCAACTTGTATTGTACGTGACATCAACCTTACGCCCATCAGAGTAAATGGCTGTCGCATAAAACCGCATATTGGTGCCTTGTACGATATCATTGTTAAATGGACTTACTTCAATGCGAGACAATGTTGAAGTGTTAACCGTAACGGCAACACTGGCACTCAAACCGCCAAATCTTGCTGTAATCGTCGCCACACCAGGTGAAATACCTTGAACTTTAGCAAAATTCGGCCACACATTACCAACTTTGGCAACCGCTTCATTCGAGCTACTCCAGACCACCTGATAGGTTAAATCTTGTTTGCTATTATCACTAAGCCGCCCTGTGACACGCATACCGTGAAACTCCCCTTTTGAAACTGAAATATCATAAGGTGAAACTTCAATACTTAAAAGGTTAACGCCGCGTACTTCCAATGGTGCAGAACCTGAGAAGCCTCCCAGTGTCGCTGTAATGCTTACATTACCTGCCGTAAGCCCAGATGTTAAACCAATATTACGAGGACTATTGCTAATGGATGCCACAAAAGCATTGCTGCTACTCCAAGTAACCTGAGAAGACAAATCTTGGCGGCTTCCATCCGAGTAGATACCCGTTGCGAAGAAACGCGTGCTTGTTTTCGTAGCAATCGAGCGATCCTGTGACACCACTTCAATTTGATTCAATGTCGCGGTTGATACTGTTACGGGAGCCGACACTGAAAGAGCACCATATGTTGCAACAATCGTCGCTGTTCCCGCAGATACAGCCGTAACCAAACCGTATGTGCCCGTTGTAATCACCGCCGCATTACTACTGCTCAATGTAACATAAGGGGTTACATTTACTTTACTACCATCACTGACCAAACCCCATACAGCATAACGGTGACTAATCCCCTGAGGCAATGAGCTTAAAGGAGACAATTCAAGCGAGGTAATACTTGCAGCGGTAATCGTCAGTTGTACTGTGGCACTCACGCCACCCGATGTTGCCGTGAGGGTAACATTACCGGGGCTGGCAGAACTCACTACACCAAAAGCATCAATCGTCGCAATTGCATTGGAAGAACTGGTCCACACAACGTTTGCCAAAGCACGGCGGCTGCCATCGCTATAAACCCCGCGAGCCTCAAGCTTCTGCTTAGAATTTACAGACATCGTTGTGCTGTCAAAACTTGTTTCTATGGAATTAAGAACTACTGGCACAGGTTGATATATCCGAACACGGTTATATTGGAAATCTGAAAACAAAACTGAACCATTGCCATCCATCGCTAAACCACTTGGCGTATGCATTTTAGCCGCAAGCGCTATTCCGCCATCACCGTTATTCCCCGCGCCAAGACCAGGCGTTCCTGCATCTGTCGATATATATCCTGATGCAACATCAATACGACGAATGACATGGTTGCCTGAATCTGCAATAAAAAGCTCCCCTGTCACCGCATTCATTACAAGGCTTTCAGGAGCATTAAGACTTGCATCAATAGCAACCCCTCCATCTCCAGTATACCCTGCAACACCTTGAATTCCAGCAACTGGTGTTACAGCCAAGCTTGTCAAGTTTAGAACATTCACCACATGATTGGTTCTGTCTGAGAAATATAACCCAGGCACGCCTCCAAAAGGATCCATAGCAACATCAGAAATAAGACCATAGCCCGTTGCGATACTTGTAATAATATTGGTCACGCCATCAATACGTCTAATGCGCCCACTGTCTGTGGCAATAAAAATATTATTCGAAGCATCAACTGTGATACCCGTGATACCTGTAAACGCAGCCAGCAAAGCATCGCCACCATCATTACGAGTCCATGTGCCAGCATAGCCTCCTGTACCTGCGATTGTGGTAATTACACCCGTAGCAGCATCAACTTTACGTATGCGACGCTCTGCATTATCGGCTATGTATAAGTTATCAAATGCATCGATGGCAAGACCCCAAGGTCGCTTTAATTGCGCAGCAGTCGCTAACCCGCCATCGCCAGAAAAACCAAAAACGCCCGTACCCGCAACGGTTGAAATCAAACCTGTAGCGGGATCAACACGGCGAACCACACTATTA
This sequence comes from Mariprofundaceae bacterium, assembly GCA_027018935.1. Lineage (GTDB taxonomy): Bacteria > Pseudomonadota > Zetaproteobacteria > Mariprofundales > Mariprofundaceae. The sequence continues at coordinate 23,689 of JALUXZ010000070.1, read as the reverse complement.
TTAAAATCTGCAATATATACACGGTTTAGACTATCAACGGCAATACCACGCGGTGCTGCCAATTGCGCATTCACTGCCAAACCGCCATCACCGCTATAACCAGCCACACTCGTTTCATTCGCTGCATATGCCTCAATGTTTCCAGTCACTGGTGCTACCAGCACAGCCGCTTGAACAGCCCCACCGTACAACATTAGCATACACAAAAGCATGATAAAGTTTTTAACTTCTAGCATGTTAAAGATCCTACCTTTTTTTTTAGAAAATTTATTACTTTGCAAAACAACCCACCTTTTTTCTATATCACATGACATTACGCCATCTCTATAAAATATTTAATATTTCAATCTGAGTATAATAATAACAACCTCTGCTTTATTGTTAAAAGCCATTGAAACTTCAATTATTAAAAGTCAGGGGGTTTATAGATTACTTTATATAGAAACGCAAGGAATTCCCCTAAAAAAAACAACAAAATTGAAAACACACCTTTCTTGTTGCAAATGAAAAAGAAGACTATACATACATAAACAAGGGTATTTAGAAAAATATATTATACATATTATTAAGCAAGCAAGTTACACTCAAGGGGCAAGAGTTTATTTTACATACAGTACACTTACGGGCACCTCGAAAAACCTAACCCGCTATCGTTACAATCGAAGTTTTAGCATAAAAAACAGTAACAAAGCATTTCCAGCGCCATTATAACTAAACAATTCGATATAACTCGTATCATAAGTATCTCATTTAAAATGAATTATTTAAATTCAAGAACTTGCAACATGCTGGTTATAGACGTACAACCATGACACACTTACTATGCCCGCTATCGCAGGTATAATTTCAAAAGCTAATATTTATCAAAGGCACTGATGATTGAGCGAGGAAGCTTTATGATGGTGTCCATTAATTCAGGATAGTTGTAATGAGGGAGAGATTATTTTTATCTATTGTTTTTATAAACCTGTATGTCAATAACATCAATCGTTGATTCCGTTTCTCATCGCTATCAGGTATTGGATGGTTGGCGCGGGTTTAGCATCTTGTGCGTGCTTGCTGCGCATTTACTTCCTCTCGGACCTAAATCATGGCAGCTGAATAGTATGGTTGGGCCTTTGGGAATGAGTCTATTTTTCGTGTTATCTGGTTTCTTGATTACAAATTTCCTTATCAAAAAGCCTACGGTCACTGATTTTTTGGTAAGACGTTTTTTCCGTATTTTACCATTGGTCTGGCTATATCTCCTTATTGTGTTACCGATTCTTGACGTGGAGACTGATGCTTATCTTCCCCACTTTCTGTTTTATGTTAATACGCCTCCGATTGAGTTTTTAGTTAAACACGGCACAGGTCACCTTTGGAGCCTGTGCATTGAAGTTCAATTTTATATCGGGGTCGCAGTATTGTATGCCTTAATGAAAGAACGCGGGCTTCTTTTACTACCAGTTATATGCATTGCTATCACATGTTATCGCATTGCAAATGGCGTGCATATTTCCATAGTAACGCCTTTCCGCATTGATGAAATTCTTACTGGATGCATTTTAGCATTGGCGTACAGTAATAAGCTTGGAAAAAGTATCCCTGAATTATTGAGATATTTAAATCCATATTGGCTGCTTGCATTGCTTTTAGTTGCATGCCATCCAGATGGCGGATTTATGAATTATTTACGCCCCTATTTAGCTGCATTGTTAATAGGTGTAACGTTATATCAAAAAGATTTAAAAATTAACCACTACTTAAGCATAAAGGCACTTATTTATATTGCTGGAATATCATATGCGCTTTATGTAATTCATCCAATATTATTACAAACATGGCTAGCCAGTGGTGACGACAAAATTATTACATATTTAAAGCGTCCATTGTTGTTTATTGTTTTATTTTTAGCTGCCCATGTATCAACATTTTATTATGAAAAATATTGGATTTCATTAGGGAAAACAATTTCAGGAAAATTAAACAGTAAAAAATAATGTCCGACTGCTGTAGAGATAGTCGGCAGAAGCACTAAAGAAAAGTTGATATTGCTCGAATTCTATCCAACTATGGTGTATAGGGCACCTCGAAAAACCTCAGCACTTCGCCAAACTTGTGCTTTTCACCCCTAGCGGCGTTGAATAAAATGGGTAATAGCGATGCTATTACTCATTTTATTGCGCCTTGCTATGAGCGAAAATCAACGTCGTTTAACTCGTGCGAGGTTTTTCGAGGTGCCCTATAGTTTACTTTCAAGTCATACCTTACTTATATTCAATGAGCTGGCTTTTGCTACCCATCAGCCGATTACTATGAAATTTTATTTGTCCAAACATGATGGGAAGGTTCGCCAACACACAAAAAAAAGCAAAAGCACTTCGATCTTTAAAGTCTCGGTGCACATTCGAGTGCCTATAGATTCGAAATACTTGAATAGGGTAAATCAACAATAAAAACACCATCGTCGGCCATATCGCCGAAACCATTATCAACACGGGAAAACTTAGCCCCCAAAACCAATTCCTACGAACTTCACGAACCCAGTGCTTTTGCGATGTCTGACCATGCATCCATGCACCTTCCGCATAAGCATGACCCGAACGAGCCGCTCGTTTCCACCATTGGGAGAAGTCTGTCATGTTTGCATCGTGCCACGTCATTTCTGCATCAATACGAGAAATTTTCCAGCCCGAATTTCGCAAACGCACGCACATTTCTGGCTCTTCTCCCGCTATCAACGACGCATCATAACCCCCAACCCCATCAAAAGCAGCCGCTCGAATAAGTGCATCCCCACCACAGGTAAGTGCTTCACCGACAGGTGTATCCCATTCAATATCACACAAACGATTATATACAGATTTCTCTGGGTACCGTTCTTTTCTTTGTCCACATACCACTGCCAATTTTTCATTTTCCATAAGACACGGCAATGCTTGCGGCAACCAATCCGAAAACACCTCACAGTCCCCATCAACAAATTGCACATACTGAATATCAGGAGATACTTGCATAAGCTTCGCAAAGCCTTCATTGCGTGCTCGTGCTGCTGTAAATGGAATACTTATATCTAAATTCACAACCGTCACAGCAAGCTTCTCAGCAATTTCCAAACTATGGTCTGTAGAGCCAGAATCCACATAAACCAATGTGTCCACCTGAACCAATAACGATTGTAAACAAACAGCTAGCCTATCACCTTCATTACGACCAATCACAACAGCACCTATCATCTTATTCACGCATTGTCTCCACAGGTCGCCTAGGCTTAATCACCGCAGGAACGCCAACTGCAAGGCTATGATCTGGAACATCCACAAGAACAACCGCATTGGCACCAATAATAACATCATTTCCAATTTTAATATTTCCCAATAATTTTGCGCCAGCTCCAATATCCACATTGTTTCCAATAGATGGTGCTTTAGGATCTTCTACTGATTTTAGCCCAACCACGACACCATTACGAATGCGGCAATGATCGCCAAAACTTGCATAGCCACTAATAACAATGCCTCCAAAATGATCGATGACAAAGTTTTTTCCAACCTTCACTTCGCAAGGCAACTCAATCCCAGTAACTATCTGAATGAATTTATACATCAATTTATATATGAGTGAAAAAAGCTTGCGCAGCAATGCTGGGCGAACATGGTACCTCCAGCGACCAAAGCGATACACTAGCATAACCCAAAAGCCTTGCTCACCCCAACGTCCAGCATATGCATGATAATCTTGTTTTATATGATCAAACATAAGACCCCTTAACGTATTGCCTGCATTCCCCTGCGTGTTTTCCAAAACAACAAACAAACTGCCTTTGATCGCTTCCAAGAAGCGCCTCTGCCCTTACCTTTCAAAAAACTTTTCACAAGCAGCATCGCACTTGCTATAAGTTGTAAAATAACATGGCTTAATACACCAAAGAAACCATGATTCTTTCTAAAATACAACAACTCACTTTCTATCTGTAAAGATTCGAGCTGACCACCACTCTCTGTAATCTCACCGTCCGATTTGGCACTTTCCCCACCCAAATGAACCACCGATGTATCTGAAAAATAATGCACCTGCCAACCTGCATTTTTAGCAGTAAAACATAAATCCACCTCTTCTGAATAAAGAAAATACCTTTTATCAAACAATCCAACTTGATCAACAACTTCTTTTCTGATTAGAAGATAACAACCAGGAACCCAATCACATTCCCTAGGCGATGCATGATCCCAACTCATATCATCTACCATACGCTTTGCAGGGAAGAATTTCTTAAACCCTGTCTGCTGCAAAAAGATATTGAACGGCGTAGGAAAATATCTACATGATGGCTGGAGCACGCCATCACGCCCAATCAATTTCACACCAAGCAGCCCGCATTTTTCATGCTCATCCATATAAGCCACTGTTTTTTCCAACGTATCGGGTGAAACAAAGGCATCTGTATTCAATAGCAATACATACCGCCCTTTAATAAAGGGTAGAGCCTGATTATTTGCCCTGCCAAATCCTACATTTTTGTCATTTTCAATCAGCTCACAATCAGAGTAATCACGCTTAATCAAAGCCACCGAATCATCTCGTGAAGCATTATCAACAATAATAGTCTGTAGCACCATATTTCCCGCCGATTGTCGCAAACACGCAATCGCCTTGGGTAACAATGAAGCCGTATTGTAGGAAACCAAGATGACTGATATATCCACCACACTTGCTGGAAAGTTGTTTTTGGATTTTTTTTCCATCAGTTAGCTTCACCCCTAAAAATATTTACACCTTTTTATTTTAAGAGTCTGAATTCTTATTATAAAAATAATTCACTCTCATTCTTATAAGTTTCGGCTCTATTACGGGGTCAAAAGCACCCTCTCTACGTTCAATCAGTTCAGCCCAAGGAAGCACTAAAGTATCCTCTCGCCACTTCTCTACTAAAGCCGATGTTTGAATAATAAATTTAGCTGGAACCCCACCCACCACACTGTTTTCTGGTACAGAACTAGCGACCACTGCTCCTGCTGCAACAATCACATCGGAACCAATGGTGACTCCTGGTAAAATTATAGCCCCTTCACCTATAAATACATTATCTCTTATATCAATCTTCCCAGTTCGATCCAACTTAACCCCATACCTTCTACCCAGCATGCCAATTGATCCATCATGCCCAATTAACTTACAACCTGATAGATGCACATTATTCCCAAGCCTTACATACGCTGAATCTGTGAACGATGCTCCAACTTCAATTAGACAGTCTTCACCCATTGCGTAAAACTGACCATGTTTCCTCAGATACTGAGCCCACTCTTTTCCATTTGGCTTACATACCTTCTTATATAAAGCAACCAACCTATTATTTTTTATCGCCATATTGCGCAAAAAAAAAGACAGACCTCTTTTAATCATTGTAATACCTCTTTCATATTAGCCATTCTAACCCAGGCTGATGAGACCCCTATAAGAATCCAATAATAAATGGGGATAAATGTAATTGAACTAACCGTTAACAAAAGTACCATTGTAGCTGTTATAATTGCAAAAAACGCTATACCCGTATGTTTCATCACTTTATCGCGGTAAAGCCATGGCACTTGCAGCTTGCGATAAATTTGAAACAGTAAAACAACTGGAATAATAAGGTACAACCCCAGCCCAACAAGACCAGAATCCAGCGTGATATTCACATAACTATTTACAAAATCTACAAACCCCCCTCCTTGTTGAAGTAGTTCAAAAACGGTATTTTCTCGGAAGCCCAAGCTACCAAATACGGGATTCTTTTCAAATACAACCCACGAAGCATCAATAAGTGCGGCCCTATAATCAAAGGTGCCATATGTATCCATACCTTCAGCTACAGCACTGAATTTGTAAAAAACAACTGCTGCCATGCCAAGTAATACAGGAAACATCTGACGAACGCCCTTGCCAGGCAAGCGAAGGTAGATAATCGCCAGACCTGTAATAACTACCGCAAGCCAGACTCCCCGTGAAAACGTAAATAAAATGGCAAGCAACAACAATAACAACAACCCCAGCGTGATTAAACCTTGCTTGCGGTTTAGGTAACCTTTAAATGCATAAAGAGAAGCCGCCCCCAATAATAAAAAATATCCAAACACAATGGGGCTAAACATTGTTGCCTTAATACGCAAGATACCAGCTCTAAACTCAGAAAAATCAGCTAAGCGAAGTTCAATCAAATATGGTGAATGCAAAGCACCATAAAGATTCCATTTGAACAATTCCGCCACTATGGCCAACAAAGCAAATAACATTGTCGAAAACATCAGTGCTCGAAGCACTTTGAATAAATCATTTTTTGTTTGTATAAACCTTGTCATTACAATATAAGGCAGGGCTATCAGTAGAAAATCATATGTAATATAACGCAAGGTATTTGTAACAGACTCTCTTCGAAACTCAAACAGGCAAATATAAAGAAAATAGATTAAAACCAACGCATCTATGAACCATGCACGGTTTCCCCCACCCTTAAGCATCCCTTTCCTCAAAGCTGCAAACAACAGTGGAGCAAGAAAAATAAGTGCTAAAAGCCTTGGATAATTAAGTTCCAAAAGAAAATTAACGCCTACCATAGGAACATGGTAGCTCCAAGCTACGGGCAATAAAGGTAGCATAAACAGCCACGCAGCAATTTTATCTGCGTTGTACTGATTCCGAATGACAAATGCCACAGAAATTAATAACCCCGCAACTACAAAGTAGTTTCCTGTCAAAAATGCAGATGCCGTAATAAGTACTGCAATTCCACCCCAGCGTAGGTAATAAGCATCACGAAAAGAAGCAAAAAGAAAAGCTGTAGCCATCAAAAAAGCAAACGAAATAAATGCTAATGCTTTTAGTTCCAACTTAAATACTCCAAGAAATTATAAAGGTGCCTAATTTTCATGTAAATACACTTCATACACTGTACCCTTTAAAGCAGCCACCACCTCTTGCTTATTCACAATAATATCTGAAAAAGAATTTGGTAGTATTTTTCTATGTTCACTCAATAATGCTATAGCTTTAACTCCAAGAAACTGAAATACTTTTTTATTCGTTGATTCTATAGTGGTTGTATTTTTAAAGTAATCTTCATAATTAATGCGCATCAACCTATGCCCTGCTTTCTCAATACGCTTTAGCATAGCTTCCTCATCCCTGACCTCTTGCTCTAAAATCATAAGGTTATGCAACATATGGTCAATATCTACCCTAACTTGATGTACTTTTAGGTTCGAAGTTTCACTCACCGCCGCATTGCTTTTTTCCATATGCAGCATAGACAAGTAACGACGTAAAATATTACAGCGACTCAAGTAAATCACATCAATTTCTGGTTGATTTAAAATAAAGTCAAAAGCACCCCGCCTCTCGAAGTTAATAAAAAAATCTTTAATACCAATGTGTTTAATATACCTACGATATTTACACTTTATTGCTTTACTTTTTCTCAAATGAGAAAAGGAAGAGTACATTTGAGCAGCTATGAAAAACACATGGCTAGCATAAATATATTCAAGATATGAAAGTACGCCAAGTCCCATTATGCGCAAGGGTCTAAAAAGCTTCCATGACAGCGTCCATGACCCAAGTACTTCGCCATAATTAACAATCTGAGGGTGCAAGTTCAAGGTGTTGGCCAAGTAGTTACTTCCACTTCTTCCACTGGTAAGAATCACATGCCTCTTTGCAGCCTGATTCATATCAACTCTTTTTTACCGACTTAATAATATATTGAACCGAGCAAAATGTTGGCAACAGCGTCATGCCTAACCATCTAACAAAGCATCTGCCTCTCCCGCCTCCCACAATAGACTTTTTAATTACAGCCTCCACTGAAAAACCAGCTTGATTGAGCATCTCCACAGATGTTTTAAACGTAAAAAACCTCAAATGGGTTTTATCCATAATTCCCGCATCTTGATATTGCCACTGGTCAGAAAAAATCAAAGGCAACAATACAGAGTGGTGCTTCACGTTAGGTAAACTTGTAATCAACACACCATTTGGTTTCAATAGTTTTTTCAAACGCTCTAGTGCAAGCCAAGGGTCATTCATATGCTCAAGCACATCGAGGCATAAAATTACATCCAAAGAAGCGGGTTTCATATCCAACTCTAACTTCTCAAAATCACCCTCCACCAAGAAGTTCAAATGTTTTCGCGCTTCACTCGCAGCATCCTTAGAAATTTCGACTCCACCGATCCAACTACACATACCTAAAGACTGAATCAGCCGTAGTGTTGAACCCATGCCGCAGCCAACTTCAAGCACAGATTCATACTGCTTTGGCAACAGATCTATAACCTCTTGCCTGGCATGGCTAAAGTAACCTTCATTTTTAGTTTGATATGATTCATCTATCCGACTTGTTTGACTCACAGCCATATAATTCTCCTAATACTTATTCTCACTCATTTAACACCAAGCTTACTGCCCTATCAACCTCAGCCTCACACCATTTCAGACATACTCACTATTAAAATGAACACAAGCATATAAAAGGAGTAACCTAAACCTTCCCCCCCAGTCTAACCCTATCACATAACCGTGAATATGAGGGCTTCATTTTCATTAAACAGCAGTAATTTTCTCACGAGACAACAAATGACCCATAACTTTCGCTGGAATACCTACCACTGTTTCACCATCCGATACGGAGCTTAAAACCACCGCATTAGCACCAATCCGAACATTATCACTAACAGACACAGCCCCTAAAACCTTGGCTCCCGCACCAACCAAGACATTCCCTCCAAGCTTAGGTATTTCCCCATCATGGGTGGCACCCAATGTCACCTGTTGGAAAATCATGCAATTAGGGCCAATTTCAACGCGCGGATGAATAACAATACCATTAGGATGAGGAATCATTAAGCCTCCCCCAATAGATGTTGTAAGTTGAATTTCAGCGCCTGTCACCACACTCCAAAAACGATGTCTTATAACACACAGCTTACGCGGTAAAAATGCCCATATCGAAGTTTTCTTTTGCAGGCGTTGATAAGTACGAATACTCTTGAGAAGCTTCCGACTTGGATCCCAAAACTGCCGTGGCTTTTCACGACTCCAGTCTTCATGATGGGCTGATGGCATCGCATTCATATCTTTTAAACTGGACACTAAAATGAAACCCCTCATGAAAACCAAATTCGGGCTGAGTTTAGCTGCTTTTTTTCTAGCCTGCTACTTTATTCCCACAAACCAACTTGATGCCTCTGAAACAACCATGAATCACAAAGCTATCGGCATGAATTTATTGGGCATCAAAGACTGGTCTTCGGAACTTGTATTCAATGATTATTTCAAACGCGCTCGCCCATGGATTAACAACAAACCTTCTGCTTCACTTAAACTCGATAGTCATGGCTGGGTCAAAGCGTTGCAACCTGGGCAAACCGCCCAAACATATATATTGACCGATTTTCAAGGGCATTTTCCTTCAAAAGTATTCACCTGTCTGTATGAAGGTGATGGGCTTATTACGTTTCCTGAAGCAATCATCCTAAAGCAACAGCAAGGGCGGTTATTAATTCGCCTAAAAGAACATGCGCAGAACCTAAGCCTCGTGATAAAAAGAACCGATCCAAGCAATTACATTCACAATATTCGAATCTACTCTGGTGATACTATTCAAACGGCAACCTTTCGCCCTGATTTTCTTGAGCGTTGGAAGCCCTTTTCTGCCATCCGTTTTATGGACTGGATGCAAACCAATAACTCAAAGCAAAAAAACTGGTCAGACCGAGCGCATATCAATGACTTCTCTCAAGCATCCAGAAAAGGCGTATCACTGGAATACATGATAGAATTAGCTAATACGCTAAATATCTCACCTTGGTTTTGCATGCCTCACCAAGCTACAGATGCTTACATTCGTAACTTTGCCACACTGGTTAAAAAGACACTAAAACCGAATCTTCATATCTATATCGAATATTCCAATGAGGTCTGGAACCAATCATTCAAACAGCATCAATACGCACAACAAGAAGGGGAAAGGTTAGACCTAAGTCAGCACGAATACCTTCAACCTATCCGTTATTACTCACAACGATCCGTTGAAGTTTTTCATGTTTGGGAGTCCGTTTTTCGCGAGCCTCATCGGTTAGTTCGGGTCTTATCAGGGCAAGCTGTCGCCACCTACATGACAACACAAATTCTAACGTGGAGGAATGCTTGGAAATATGCCGATGCCTATGCCATTGGTGATTATTTTGGTGGAGGCATCAATAAAGCTTTACTCCAAGCAACAAAACAAAATCAACAAACATTGTTTAATTTATTACAGCAGGACTTAAAAAAGAAGAAAACATTAATTCAACAACAGCAAAGCATAACCTCGGCCAAACACCTTCAATTATTTGCCTATGAAGGTGGGCAACACTTGGTTGCAAGAAACAATTCCAAGCTCAATCTTCTCTTTGACCGCATCAATCGTAGCCCTCAAATGAATACACTCTATTCACAGCATCTTAGTAATTGGTTTGCAAGCAACGGCGCACTTTTTATGCACTTTGGTTCGGTAAGTCGAAACTCAAAATATGGCAGGTGGGGCGCACTGGAGTGGTATGATCAAAATCCAGCCAATACAAAGTACGCTGTATTACGCGATACTCAAAAAACGCTATTTAGCACGCCTTAATTCACGAAGGCTTAAAAGTATAAACTTAGGATCATTGATCAAATACCTTTTCCATAACCTTTTAGGATCACTCATAAGCCGCCATAACCATTCAAACCCCAACCGCTGAATCATCTGCGGCGCACGCTTAATATTACCTGCGACAAAATCAAACGCTGCACCCACGCCCAATATAGGGCCAACATTCAACTGATTGCTATGCTTTGCAGCCCATTTTTCTTGTTTGGGGGCTCCCACACCTACAAAAAGAATATCTGCTTCTGAATCATTGATCATCGCTATAATTTTTTTATTCTCTTCATCATCATGTTCAAAGCCAAATGGTGGACAATATGTGCCAACAATTTGAAGGTTTGAATTTTTTTCCTGCATTTTACAGGCAGCTTCTTTTGCAACACCTTCCTGCCCCCCTAGCAAGAACAAACGAACACCCACTTCAGCTGCTCGCTTTGCAATAGCAGGCAACAAATCAGCTCCAGTGACTCTTTCTGGCAGCGTTTTTTTCATCACTTTACTGAGCCAAACCAACGGCATGCCATCAGCAAAACAAAAGTTTGATTTTTGATATATCGCCCTCATATCTTCATCATTTTCCAGCATGACAATATGATCCACATTCGGTGTCACTACCAAGCTTTTTTCACGTTTAAGCCCTGCATCCACAACCATCTTAACAGCTTGTTGCAATGTGCATTGATCAAATTGCAAGCCAAACATCTCCACAATAGGCTTATATGTGTTTAAATTATTATTCATATTTGAATCATCCTGCCTTATTAGAAAATTTTTCAACTGATAAAACAGCAGGCGGCTTAAACAAAAAATTAAAGTTCAACGAACGTGATATTTTCACAAATAAAATCGGTAGAAGTATGCTTATGATGGTGATGATAGTAAGTTCAAAAGCAAGGTTGTTACCATTGGTATGATTGGACATGACAACTTCCAACAAGCCTTGAAGAAGCGACCATACAACATAAGCATAAAACAGACCTCGTGCAACATGCCCGTAAATCACCAGAATAATACCAAGCCCCTTGGCTATATCAACCCAATCACGGCGAGTCGTCGTAGTCATTCAACTAGCTGCATGGTAAATCATTCATAAGTATTTTCTCTCATCCAACATGACCACAATCCTTACTCTCCCACGCCCAAGCATGCGAAACGATCGCACTTAAATCATCAAATTTTGGAGTCCAACCAAGCTCTAATTGGGCTCGTGATGCATCTGCCACCAATGCCGCTGGGTCACCTTCTCGGCGTTCGCCATCAATCACTTGAATATCTTTGCCCGTTACTTCTCTACACACATCTATAAGTTGTTGCACTGAAAAACCATTGCCATTACCCAAATTAAAACGCTGACTTTCACCTCTGCTCTTCAAGCTCTGAATCGCTAACCAGTGTGCAGAACAAAGATCATTCACATGAATATAATCTCTGATACACGTACCGTCTTCCGTATCATAATCACGCCCAAACACTGTAATCGCATCACGTTTTCCTGATGCAGCCTGCAACACCAAGGGAATTAAATGTGTTTCTGGGTCATGTCGTTCACCCAACTCACATTCAGGATCGGCACCTGCAGCATTAAAGTAACGCAAACAAATCGACTTTAGACCATACGCCCGATCATAATCTTCCAGTATTTGCTCTACCATCCATTTGCTTCGGCCATAGGGGTTCATAGGGCACTTAGGATGCAACTCATCAATCGGTGTATATTCGGGTTCACCAAAAATAGCCGCTGTAGATGAAAAAATGAAATGCTGCACATCATATTTCACCATTGCATCCAAAAGATTTTGCGTATGCGTGACATTATTTCGATAGTACAACGATGGTTTCACCACAGATTCGCCAACCATAATGCTCGATGCGAAATGCATCACAACATCAAAAGACTGCTTTTCAAACACTTGATCCAAGAAGTCACAGTCCGCCAAATCACCCACAAGCAATTCACCGCACAGCACAGCATCACGATGACCCGAAGACAAATTATCCAAAACCGTCACCGAACAACCCTGATTGCCTAAATACTTCACCATATGCGAGCCAATATAACCTGCTCCACCCACTACCAACACATTCATCTATCCACACCCTCCATACAAAATAATTGTAACTATTCAGCTTACTGCTTATTTTCCCGCTAGCAGCGTTGAAAAACACGACAATCTGAACAGCTATAAGTTCATTTATAACGATGCTGAATAGTTACAAATAATTTAATCGGCAAATAAATATATCATTCAACATGGTATTTCACTTTCATAAAATAAATGCAAATAATTTAATGCTGCATATTATCCAAATACCAAGTAACCGTTTTTCGAATACCCGTTTCAAAGGTCTCATCGGGCTGCCAATTCAGCTTATCATTCATCTTGCTTGCATCAATGGCATAGCGCCAATCATGACCTGCCCTATCTTGCACAAATGTTATCAAATCTGTGTGTGGTGCATTCTCTGGCTTATGCTCATCCATCAACTGACAAATGAGTTTGCAAATATCGAGATTATTCCACTCATTAATGCCTCCGATATTGTACACTTCACCTAATTCACCACGGCGAATCACAGCATCAATGCCCGAGCAATGATCCATCACATAAAGCCAGTCACGAATATTACTGCCATCGCCATACACAGGAATAGACGCTTGCTGCAAACACTTTCGAATCACTGTGGGAATAAACTTTTCACCATGTTGATATGGACCATAATTATTTGAACAATTCGTCGTAGTTATAGGCATATTATAAGTATGGAAGTATGCCCTTGCTAAATGATCTGCGCCTGCCTTAGAAGCCGAATACGGTGAATTAGGTGCGTAAGGTGTAGTCTCACTAAATGCTGGGTCATCAGCTGTTAATGTACCATACACTTCATCGGTTGAAATATGGTGAAAACGACACTCTCCCTTGCCCCAGCCTTTTTCACCCTGCCAATAATTTCTTGCAGAATCCAAGAGTGTGAATGTGCCTAACACATTGGTCTTCACAAAAATTTCAGGCCCTGAAATGGAATTATCTACATGTGATTCTGCTGCAAAGTGAACCACTGTATCAATCTCGTGTTCGCGCATCAGCTTATCTACCAATTCACGATCACAAATATCACCTTGCACAAACGTATGTCGTGATGGGTCAGGTAAATCTTTTAAGTTATCCAATGAGCCTGCATAAGTCAGCGCATCTAGGTTGATAATTTGCACATTTCCATCTGCTTCCAGCATATAGCGCACATAGTTACAGCCAATAAAACCCGCGCCACCCGTTACCAATATCTTTTTCGGTTGAAAATCAGTCATGATTTAATGCTCCAATTGCGTCTGCCAGTGACTCACGCCAAGGTTTTATATTGGTTGCAAATGTTGTTTCTAACAAGTTACAATTCAACTCAGAATTAGCAGGGCGCTTGGCGGGTGTTGGATAATCAGCTGTTGTAAGCGCATTCACCGTTGTAACTTTTAATTTCACACCCTGTTTTGCTGCTTCTTCAAATATAACGGTGGCAAAACCATGCCAGCTGGTCACTTCAGGCTGTGCAATATGATAGGTTCCCCAAGCTTGCTTATCACTTGCCAACATCGCATAAATTGTACTGGCAATTTCTCTAGCAGAGGTCGGTTTACCATATTGGTCTGCGACCACACCCAAGGTGTCGCGCTCCTGCCCAAGCCTTAACATGGTTTTGACAAAGTTATTGCCATGCGCTGAAAACACCCAGCTAGTGCGTAAAATATAATGCTCATCACAAAACGCGCGCACTGCTTCTTCACCCGCAAGTTTGCTTGCGCCATACACACCAAGCGGAGCGATCGTATCTGTTTCAATATACGCACCCAGCTTGCTACCATCAAACACATAATCCGTAGAGATATGCACCAATGGAATGCCTTGACTAGCACACGCCGCTGCCAAATAACCCACTGCCGTGGCATTCACAGCAAATGCATTCGCTTTATCGCTCTCGGCTTTATCCACAGCCGTATATGCCGCTGCATTAATCAGCACATCAGGCTGCTCACGAGCCATACATGCTTGTACAGAAGCCTTATCCGTAATATCCAATGTATCATGGTCAAAACCGACCGCTTTCACACCATAACTTGATGCCAAAGCCATCAACTCTGAACCCACTTGACCATAACAGCCTACAATCAGCACTTTCATCTTCATCAACCTTCGTACTTCGGAAGTTTATCATGCGCAATATCAGCCAAACATGGTGCTTTCGCATCTTTATCCGACAATAACGGGTGCTCAAGATGCCAATCAATAGCCAAAGCGGCATCATTCCACAACACACTTCCTTCATCTTCAAGGTGATAATAATCCGTGCATTTATACATAAAATCAGCCGTTTCACTCAATACACAAAAGCCATGTGCAAACTTAGGCGGAATCCAAAGCTGGTGATGATTTTCTGCACTTAACTCGCAACCATACCATTGTCCAAAGGAGGGTGAACCTACGCGAATATCCACAGCTACATCAAACACTGAACCAGAAACCACTTGTACCAACTTACCTTGCGGGTGATTCAACTGAAAGTGCAACCCTCGCAACACTCCTTTGCTTGAGCGTGAATGATTATCTTGTACAAACGTCACGTCAGGAAAACCTGCTTTTGCATAACGCTCTTTGTTATATGTTTCCAAAAAGAAACCGCGTGCATCACCAAATACTTTTGGTTCGATATGCAACACCCCATCAAGATTCGTTTGATTCATTTTCATAGTTTTTTATCCAAAAGTTTTAATAAATACTGACCGTAACCATTCTTTTTCAAAGGGTTTGCCAAAGCAAGCAACTGCTCATCATTAATATAAGCTTTTTGCCAAGCAATTTCTTCTAGGCAGGCAATCTTTAAACCTTGGCGTTTCTCTAATACTTCCACAAATTGTGCAGCTTCCAGTAGTGAATCATGGGTTCCTGTATCTAACCATGCAGTCCCACGACCCATTCGTTGCACATGCAAGTCACCCATCTCCAAATAGGCCTTATTCACATCCGTAATTTCAAGCTCACCACGCGCCGAAGGCTTGAGGTCTGCGGCAATATCAACCACACGCTCATCATAAAAATATAAGCCCGTTACTGCATAGTTTGATTTAGGTAGCTCTGGCTTTTCTTCAATCGATAAGGCTTTACCAGCTTCATCAAAATCAACCACGCCATAACGCTCAGGATCATGTACATGATAAGCAAATACGGATGCGCCTGAACCTCTACAGGCAACATTTTCCAATTGCCTAGACATGCCATCGCCATAAAAAATATTATCCCCTAAAATTAAAGCTGACGATCCACCCTGCACAAAATCTTTGCCTATATGATATGCCTGTGCCAAACCATCAGGACTAGGCTGCTCGGCATACGAAATCGACATACCCCACTGCGAACCATCTTTAAGCACATGCTTAAACATCGGCAAGTCATAAGGTGTCGAAATCAACAATACTTCTCGAATACCTGAAAGCATTAAAGTCGATAGCGGATAGTAAATCATCGGTTTATCATAAATTGGCATCAACTGCTTGCTTACTGCCAAGGTCAAAGGATGCAGCCTCGTGCCACTGCCACCTGCTAAAATAATCCCCTTCATTCAAACTCTCCCATACATATAACCTTCAGCACTTCAATCCTTTGGAATGGCAATTTTATCTAAATGCAGCACCATACCATTGTTAATAGTTTCTGGTAATATCGATTCAAAGGTAATCGTAGCTAACAACACTTGCATAACACATCAGGCTTTAATACGGCAGACACGAAAGCTCTTTATTCACACCCTTGAGCACATACAAGTTATCCTAATGTTTCTAGTGCTAGAAAAGCCACCCCTTTAGCGTTAATAGGCATTTTTTGAGAACAGTGTAAACACCGTTTTAACCATCACTTTAATATCCAGCCAAATTGACCAATTGTTAATATACGTTAAATCATACTCAACACGTCGTTCCATTTTATCCAGTGTATCGGTTTCACCTCGACAGCCATTCACTTGAGCCAAGCCTGTAATACCTGGTAAAATACGATGACGTGACATATAGGCAGAAACCTTACCTGCATAAAACTCATTATGTTCAAGTGCATGAGGTCGAGGCCCGACCAACGACATATCGCCTTTTAACACATTCACCAGCTGTGGCAACTCATCAATACTGGTTTTGCGCAAAAAAGCCCCAGTTTTGGTAATACGTGAGTCTCCACGTATTGCTTGCGTGACAGTATGATCAAGCTCCTCATGAATTTTCATACTACGAAATTTTAATACATGAATAATTTTCCCATCCAGCCCATGTCGTTTTTGCTTGAAAAATACAGGTCCTGGCGAGCTAAGTTTTACAGCAACCCCTGCCGTCAACATCACGGGAGACAATAGTATTAATGCAATCATCGCAAGTACTCTGTCCATAACTGCCTTAGCAAACTTTGCACCATCAACCAACGGACTTTCAGATAAATAGTAAAGTGGAACGCCAGCAATTTCTTTCACACTAGGGCTAATTAAGTGCAATCCAAAAATATCTGGAGCCCAAACAATATCCACGTTCAAATCAAGGAGTAATAACTGTATATCACGAATTTCATGGCTATTATGTAAAGGCAAAGCGAAATAGACACGTCTCACTTGATGTTTCTCAACAATACCTCGCAACGCTTCAAATGACCCCACACATGGTACGCCATCCATATCCCACGCATCTTCAGGTTCTTTTGAGCCTGCAACCACAGCAATAATCCTATGCTTTGTCCAAGGGTTGCCATTAATTTTCTGAGTTAAATAGGTGGCCAGTGAACCAGTACCTACCATAATGGAAAGTATCTTATTTTTTTTGCCGTTCAAAAAATACATCATGTAATTCACTGCAATATGCCATAAAACTTGAACAACAGCTGCTGATCCAAACCATAAAAATATAACATAGCGCGAATATTCTTGGGATGTTTTAGCCATAAATGCCAAAACAACCATAATAAGAACCACTTTCAGCCAAGCTCCAACAAGCTTCAAAGAGGCGTTAACGTCCATTGCAAAACGCGTGTAAATACCGCTACTTGAATAAATAATCCACATCAATAAAGGAGCCATACTTGCAGGATAATAATACAATGAGAGGTCTTGCACCCCTCTTAATAAGAGGCAGGCATACAATAAAATTTCGACAAGTAGCACATCCATCAAAAACTGAATCTTTGCAGAGAAAGGCTTGTTTTTACGCAGCATCCGTCGAGAGCGTATTACTTGAGCATCCATATCGAATTAAAACCCTCATTTCATCATATTTAAAAAGTAGAGGCAAAGCCGATAGACACACTATGGTTTTTTTTTAACTTCACAATAGCATAAAAGTGCTATTGACAGTGTCGCAAGCACCTTTATATATCAAGTAAATGTTATTATCACAGCAGCTAGGAGTCTCTCAGAGTTAAAGAAAACTCTTCATTTTCACATCCCCAACAAAGAAGCAGTGAATAACAATTTGCTTATTTCCTTCACTTACAGTGATTAAAAATGCGCGTGTTAGTGCCCTTTTAATCACTGATATTACAGCGCAGCTTAAACATAGGGCACCTCGAAAAACCTCGCACGAGTTAAACGACGTTGATTTTCGCTCATAGCAAGGCGCAATAAAATGAGTCATAGCATCGCTATTACCCATTTTATTCAACGCAGCTAGGGGTGAAAAGCACAAGTTTGGCGAAGTGCCGAGGTTTTTCGAGGTGCCCCATAGATGAAGTTGCCTTCCCACGTACTTCTCTATGTGGTGAAAAAATGCAATAAACGGCTTTCTGAGAAAGCTCTATTTATCTTACCCATAAAAAAAGGCAGAGCTTAAAGCTCTGCCTTTTCAACATGCTTACAACTTGTAATTATGCGTTTTCAGTTTGCTCAATCAAAGCTTTCATAGAAAGACGAATCTTACCTTGACGATCCACTTCCAAAACTTTCACTTTCACAATTGCGCCTTCTTCAAGTTCATCGGCAACTTTCTCAACACGCTTGTGCGCGATTTGAGAGATATGCACCAAACCATCGGTATTGCCCATGATGCGAACGAATGCACCGAAATCCATAATCTTCACAACTTTACCTTCGTAAGTTGCGCCGACTTCAACTTCAGCCACAATGTCTTCAATCATTTTCTTCGCAGCTTCACCAGCATCGCCAGTTACCGCAAAGATAGTGATGGTTCCATCATCAGCAATATCAACTTTCGCACCTGTTTCTTCAACGATGCCACGAATCACTTTACCACCCGCACCAATCACTTCACGAATCTTATCCGCTTTGATTTTCATGGTGAACATACGTGGTGCATGATCTGCAACAGAGCCGCGCGCTACAGTCATGCATTTCGCCATTTCGCCCAAGATATGCATACGACCTGCATGTGATTGCGCCAAAGCTTCTTTCATAATTTCGCGTGTTAGGCCGCCAATTTTGATGTCCAACTGCAAGGTTGTTACACCATCAGCAGTACCCGCTACTTTGAAATCCATGTCGCCAAGATGATCTTCATCACCCAAGATGTCTGAAAGAACTGCATAGCCGTCTTTTTCTAAGATAAGACCCATGGCAATACCAGCAACTGGTGCTTTGACAGGTACACCAGCATCCATCAATGCTAGAGACGTACCACAAACCGATGCCATCGAAGATGAACCATTGGATTCAGTGATTTCAGATACCGAACGAATCGCATAACCAAAATCTTCCATAGACGGTAAAATATATTCAACACCACGGCGGGCTAAACGACCGTGACCGATTTCACGACGACCTGGAGGGCCAAAACGACGCGCTTCACCCACAGAGTATGGTGGGAAGTTGTAGTGCAACATAAAGCGTTGCTTGGCTACGCCTTCCAAGCTTTCAGTGGTCTGCATATCAGATTCAGTACCCAAAGTAATGGTTACCAAAGCCTGTGTTTCACCACGGGTGAACAAAGCAGAGCCATGTGTACGTGGTAAGATGCCAACTTGGCAATCGATATTACGAACATCAGAAGTTGAACGACCATCAATACGTGGGTTGCCATCAATAATAGAGCGACGAACCACATTCTTTTCCAAGTTTTTCACAGCAGAAGTCACATCATTGCTTGAGAATTCACCTGGATTTTCTTCTGTGCCTGCAAATTTATCCTGTGCAGCAGTACGAAGCGCTTCGATTTTTGCTGAACGTGCAGATTTATCAACTGTAGCGTACGCATCACGAACATCTGCTTCAAATGCAGCGTTCACTGCATCTTGAACGTCTGCATTACCAGCTAATTCAACAACTAATTTTTCTTTACCCGCATCTTTCGCCAATGCTGCAATCGCATCGATGACTGGCGCATAACCTTCTTGGCCAAAAATAATCGCATCAATCATCTGCTCTTCAGACAATTCTTTGGCTTCAGATTCAATCATCAACACGGCACTACGTGTACCAGCAACAATCAAATCAAGCTCAGAGTTTTCCATTTGTGCGTAGGTTGGGTTTAATACAAACTCACCATCAATCAAACCAACACGTGATGCTGCGATTGGCTCTGCAAATGGAATGTCTGAAATTGCCAATGCCGCAGATACGCCATTGATTGCTACGATATCTGGATTGGTATCTTCATCAGCAGAAATAACAGTCGCAATCACTTGTGTTTCATGGAAATAGCCCTTTGGAAACAAAGGACGGATTGGGCGGTCAATCAAACGCGATGTAAGCGTTTCTTTCTCAGATGGACGACCTTCACGCTTGATAAAACCACCCAAAAAGCGGCCCGCAGCGTAAGTTTTTTCTTGGTAATGAACAGTCAAAGGCATGAAATCTACGCCTTGTAACGGTGTTTTAGCAGCCGTTGCGGCAACATGAACAACCACATCGCCCACTTGTGCCAAAATTGAACCACCAGCTTGACGGGCAACACGCCCTGTCTCAAAGCTTATTTCGCGATCACCAACGACCGCTTTGCTTGTATTAATATTGAACATAATCTTCCTTTCTCAAATGCATATAAGCCTTCTTATATGCTTGCTTATTATTTTTTAATAAAAATCCATGCTCATAACTGGGGAAAAGGAAATCGAAAGAAAAACGGCTCCTGCTTAACAATTAAACAGGAGCCGCTTTTAAATAATGCTACGCTTAACGACGTAGACCAAGCTTTTCAATCAATGTGCGATAACGACCAAAATCTTTACCTTTCAAATATTTCAAAAGATAACGGCGACGGCCAACCATTTTCAAAAGACCACGACGAGAATGATGATCTTTATGATTATTCTCAAAGTGACCACTTAAGCCATTGATACGTGCAGTAAGCAATGCTACCTGTACTTCAGGTGAACCAGTATCACCTTCTTTGGTAGCATATTCTGCTATAATTTCGTTTTTCTTTTCCACAGCTAGAGACATGTTTATTCCTTGTTTTTCTTTTTACAATTTCAACCCAGGTGAACATGCGGAACACATGGAACCCCAGAATTGAGAGCGCATAGTAGCCACACATCCCCTACAAGTCAAAGTGACAACTTCACCAAGAACCCTATAGCCTCAATTTTATCTCGCATACTCTCCATCCATGCTACATCCAATGCCGATATATAATCTGCCTCAGCTTGTAGCGAGGGCCTTGCCAAGCCATATAGCAAGACTCCTTGCACAGGCACACCCTCTACCTTTAATTTCCGCAAGAAATTTAAATAATCCTCTATATCAGCCTCTGCTGGAAGCTTCCCATGCCAAGCTAACATGCATGTTTGAATCCAACTTGAACAAATATTTGATGTTGCTTCCACCTGTTGAAACAATCGCTTGGAGGAAAGACGAACCCCATTGATACGTTCAATCGCATCTTCACCTGCCGCATCTACCTTTACCCACACCTCACCCTTGTTAGCTGCCATGAAATGCAAACCACGTTGCACATGCGCTTTCTTCACATACGAGCCATTGCTAATCAAACGAATCGGAATCACACCAAGCAATGAAAAAATATCCATAACCTGAATAATCACTTCTACCACCTTGTCAAAGCTTTTACAGCTTGTCGGCTCGCCATTACCTGAAATAGCAATATCACATAACTGCCGACACCCCATCGGCACACGTTCAAACATAAACGAGCCATGCATTACATCATTCAACATTGCCGTTAATTCAGAGCGAAAAAGCTCCAAATCAATATCTGGCGCAACGCCACGTGTTAAATTCGGTACTTGGCAATAAGCACAATGCCAGTTGCAAGCATTGTTGGGGTTAAGGTTTACCCCAATCGATACCCCTCCTGCCCGACGCGACACTACAGGATAGACATACGTCATATTTGACGCATCTCTATCATGGTTTTTCGTATCCAGTTGTGTTTGATTCATGTCGCCATCATAGACATTACAAGACTTTTTTCATCATACTTATATCCAAGTTGGTCATTGGCGCAAATGTTGCTTGCTCACTTCTTATGAAAGAAACTAATCCTCACGATATTATGCAATCATGCTTTGATGCACTTGAAGAAGAGCGGCGTAGTCTGGCACATGAGTTACATGATGAGATCGGTCAAAGCCTTACCGCCATTCGAACATCCGCTAAAATCATCGCCCGACAAAGCGAAGGAAGACAAAGCTATGATGTTGCTCAAGGCATTGTCAGCCTCACTGATGGTATGTTTGATTTACTTCATAATATGTTACACAGATTGCATCCCACCGTATTGGATAAACTAGGGTTAATTGATGCATTAAGTGATTTAAGCGATTTTAATCAAAAACACTGCTCGTTAAAATGTAACATTCATATTGAAGGAGGCTTGGAAAGTCTTTCTTTGCCCATGAAACTCACTGTCTATCGCATCGTACAAGAAGCTCTCAACAATGCCTCACGACATGGAGCTGCCAACTGTGCCAACATCCATATTTGCCTCGATAAAAACGCCTTGCATATCACCGTAGATAACAATGGTAGTTCACTGGATGAATCGCGCTTAAAAGAACCTGGCATCGGCATCTTAGGCATGAAGCAGCGCGTCATAGCTTTTGATGGCAAATTAGAAATTAACAACAAGCCATCAGGTGGTGTCATTGTCCATGTCGAACTACCATTGAATAGCATATAATGGCTATTCAAACGATTGGTGTGTTACTGGTCGATGATCATATCATTGTCCGTATGGGCTTTCGCCAAATTTTGGATAGTGCCCCTGATATTCATGTCATTGCCGAAGCAGAATCAGGAGAGGACGCTTCCAAGATATTTCGCAGACTAAACCCTGATATTATTGTCATGGATATTTCTATGCCAGGCATGGGAGGCATGGCAGCTGCAAGGCAAATTTTAGAGTCCAATGCCCAAGCACGCATTATCTTACTAACCATGCATGACCAAAATACCTTTGCTACACGCGCCCTAAAAATGGGGGTAAAAGGTTATTTAACCAAGCGCAGTGATCCCGATGAACTCATACAAGCCGTACGTATGGTGTATCGTGGCAGGAATTATATTGAACCTGCCATTGCCCAAGAGCTTGCTATCTGTCATCTCACAGGCGACTCTAATCCTATTGATGTGTTATCCCCTCGTGAATTTGAGGTTTTTGCTGCACTTGCCGATGGACAAACCGTTAAAGAAATATCAGCAATACTTTTTCTTAGCCCCAAAACTGTTGCTGTTCACCGCACTAATATTTTGCACAAGCTGCATGCCAATAACTTATCCGACATCACCCGGCTAGCTATTCGGCATGGCATTATCGAAGCTTAAAAAACGCAACTATTCAGCATCGTTATAAATGAGTATTTTCTAACGCTGGCATCGGACAAACCAGTGGCTAGGGAGGTGCTGATTAACTCAATGCATGGTGTCTATGCGCCCAAAATCACCAACGCCGGCGTTGGCAAACTTAACAATAGCGGTGCTATTGCTTGCGCTTGCTGTCTTGGTGTTGGTGATTTTGAATCGCATATCCACTCATCCAGAGTTAATCAACACCTCCCTAGGGAAGCGCTGATTAACCCTTGATTTTATTAACACAAACTGAATTTCGGA
>JALUXZ010000069.1 GCA_027018935.1 Mariprofundaceae bacterium | reverse complement strand
ATGTACAAGCTTACTCCACATTCTTAACCCATTTATTAGCCTTTTATGATACCAATCAGGCTCTATATCAGCCACAAACCAGTCAAAAATTATACATCATCGGTGATAGTCACTGCCTATCCTATGCTGGAAGCTATCAAACCATAGGTGATCATACTTATGCGGTGAGCTCTTTCTTAATCGTAGGTTGTAAAGCATGGCACTTGGCACAAAAAACCGAAAACATCTTTAAATACTCTGTAACCAAAGCTATGGGCAATATTCCAGAACATGGGGATATACTCTTTACCTTGGGTGAAATCGATTGCCGCATGGACGAAGGCTTTATGCACGTACATCGAAAATATGGAAATGACTTAGAAACAACCATTGCAACAACGGTTGCGGATTATGTCGCATATGTAAAAAAACAATTTAAGGGCAGAAATAACCATATTATTTTTTCTTCCGTCCCTCGCATCAACAGAGACTTATCCCAATGCCCTGAACATGAACAAACATTACTATTCAAAACAGTTGATATGTTTAATGCCTCTTTGCAAGAACAAGCATTAAAACATCACTGCTCCTTTTTGGATGTGTACCACTTACCGCAAGAGGAAACGATGCATCTTGATCAACATCATTTACAACCCCATGCCTTAAGCCAAGCCTTATTATACAGATAAAAAGTTCGCCAAAACACTAGCAATCATGAACTACGATTCATACTCATTGGGTGGTTCGGCCGCCATGGGCAGATCTTTTTTCCACATACCTTGTGCTTTTGGATAAAGCTCAATCACATTATCTGGATGTGCAGGCGCATCAATAATAAATGTATCCACAAAGTCCATAATCTTATCCAGCGCCCGTTGCGCAAGCATTTTGCGCCGTAGCAGTTTCGGCTTATTCAGCATAGCAGCAACCACATCATCCCGTAGCGGGGTGATTTCTGTGAACAGATACTGATTGATAATCCCCTCAACCTTTTCGGAATCCAAAGCTTCTGCTTCACATATATCTGCAAGGGCTGCCTGCCGCTCTTCATGCCAGTATTCGCTAAATGCTTCTGGCACTGCATCAGCCCCATCCACCTTAGGCAGGTTCTCTTCGATGAATTTCTCAATGAGCTTCCGCTTGCTGCGTAACTGGGCTTCACCCGCTACCAGGTCGAGAATGGCTTTGCGCTGTTTGCTTGCTTCCATCTCATCCTGCCCTTTCAACTTGGCGAGAAGCTTCATGATGTAAGCCACATTAACTTCATCCCGATGGATAAGCTCCAGCTCAAAGTCCACGTCCTCCAGAATGGAAACATTCTCCTGCTGCTGGTCGCTTCTCACCTTGTCATACAAGTCGAGATACTTGCTTCGATAATCATTGAAAGCCTGCTCATCCATCATCAAGTCAGCAAAACTGAAGTCAGCAAAAGAGGACAACACATTGCGAACACGGATGAGTTCACGGAAAGCTTTCACAAATTCCAGCTCATCGTCTTCCGTTGCCAGTTCATCCACTGCATCAACGGTCGGTGCAACACTCAGCAACTGTTTATATGCTTGGTCGAACTGCCGAACATAATCTTCATACGGCTGCATGATGATGGTCTCTTTCGCATCCTTATTGGAGAACAATGCAATCGCATCATCAGTCGCCTTTTTCAGGTTACGGAAACAGACGATATTCCCCTGTGACTTCCGCTCATTCAGAATCCGATTGGTGCGGGAATAGGCTTGCAACAAGCCATGATGCTTCAGGTTCTTATCCACATACATGGTATTGAGCGGCGGACTATCAAACCCTGTCAGATACATATTCACCACCAACAGAATATCCACCTCTCGTGCCCGAACACGCTTGCCGATGTCATTGTAGTAGTTGTAATAGGATTGGCTGTCCTTGGTAGAGAACTTGGTGCCGAACATCTTGTTATAGTCCGCAATGTAGGACTCCAGCTTATCACGGCTGTGCTGATTTAGTGTTTTGCCTTCGCTCAAGCCATCGAGCGGGTCAATCTCAATCAGTCCCCCGTCATATAAACCAGTCGCATCCTTGTCATCTTCATTGGCCGTGTAACTGAATATGGTTGCAACCTTTAACTGGTGCTCACCAGCATCCTTCTTGGCTTTGAACAGGTCATAATACTTAGTCAGCACATCCACACTGCTGACGCAGAACATGGCAGTGAAGTCGCGGCTATGTGTTTTACGGTCGTGATTGGCAATGATGTAGTCGGTAATTTTCTCCAGGCGTTTGGGTGACTCCATCAGCTCTTTGGTATCCACGCCTTCCACTTCGATGTCGATGTTGTTGGGGCTGTCTTCCTTTTGTTTGTAGCGTCCTACATATTCGATGGAGAACTTCAGCACATTCTCATCACGAATCGCATCGGTAATCACATACTTATGCAACTGGTCGCCAAACAGGTCTTTGGTGGTTCGCCGTCCATACTGGTTGCGGCTTACATTATCCACAAAGATGGGCGTACCCGTGAAGCCGAACATCTGCGGCTTGTTGAAGAAGGCATTGATGCGCTTATGCGTATCCCCGAACTGGCTACGGTGGCACTCATCGAAGATAAACACGATTCGTTTATCCTTCAGTGGTTCCATTGCCTTCTCATACCTGCTCTTGCTGATAGCTGTGTTCAGCTTTTGCAGGGTGGTGACAATCAGCTTGTTGTCACCGCTTAACTGTTTAACCAACGCTCTCGTGTTGCTGGTGCCATCCACGCAGCCTTTGGAGAAGGCGTTGAACTCTTTGTTGGTCTGATAATCGAGGTCTTTACGGTCAACCACGAACATCACCTTATGCACTTTCGGCAAGTCCATGAGCACCTGGGCTGTTTTGAATGAAGTCAGCGTTTTGCCTGAGCCTGTGGTGTGCCAGATATAGCCATTGTTGCGGCTGTGCTTCACCTTTTCGACAATCGCTTCCACCGCATAATATTGATATGGGCGCAACACCATCAGGATTTTATCGGTCTCATTGAGCACGATGTATTTGCTTATCATCTTGGAGACGTGGCACTTCTCCAGAAACGCTTTGGCAAAGGCATCCAGCCGCTTGATGGGGTGATTATCCTCATCA